>JAUXFZ010000179.1 GCA_030622585.1 Myxococcales bacterium | reverse complement strand
TCCGTCGAGGCCGTCGACCTCGGCGCGCACGGCCTCGACGATGCGATCCACTCCACTGCGCGCCCGCGGCGCAGCGGGGAGCTGCACGCGACGCCCGGTCCGGCTTCGCTTCGCACGACGCGTGAAGTGATCGTCCGGGAACGGCGCCGTGACGCGCGGCGCGCCGCGGTCATAGAGGACCTCGGCGCGCGATCCCGCCTTCGCGGTCCAGAAGTAAAGCCGTTCGGGGCCAACGGGTCCCGTCCATCGCAGCAGACACAAGCTGTCGCCCGGCAGTTCGCCCACGGGATTCAAGAGCATGAAGTGGTCTGCTACGCGGTGCAGCGCGAAAGGGACATCGCGGCCGTGGCACGCGATGTTGATACTCTTCGTCACCTCGTCGGTGATCATCGATGCGAACTCGAGCTGGATCCACTCGCTGCGGGGGAGATCGCGGGTGCCGGGCCCGGGCCAGCTCGACACGAGGCGGGGCGTATCCGAGGGCGTGCGAAAGTGCAGCGCCTTGCGGCGCGTCACGACACGCGGGCCTTCGAGGAAGCGCGCGCTCACGATCAGCAGGTGACGACCACTCGCGGGTTCGAGGTCCAAGGGTATGGGCCCAAAATTACCGCCGAGCTGAAGCTCGTCGAAAACGACGCGCTCGCCGTCGAGGCGCACCCGCATGCTTCCCGGCAGGTAACCCGGCGCCGTGGTCACGCGAAAGCGACTCGCCTGGCGGCTGATCTCGATGCTGTCGATCGCGACCGGCGTATCGGCGGCGCCGCAGCCCAGGGCCCACCAAGACGTCATCGCGAGCAACCAGCCATAGCGAAGCGCGCGCGCCGACACCGCTCCGGGTGAACACCTGCATCGCCGCGTGGGGCCCCTCGACTCCTGCCTCATCTCCCGCTTCGTCCTGATTCGAGTGCCTGAATCGAAGCGGATCTGGGGGAAACCCGCTGAATCTTCCGCAGCTTATCACAACGCTCGTACGCTGCAGCTCGTTCGGCAACACGTCGGGCGGGGCACACGCGACGTGTTATGGTCCAGCGTCGCCGATCCGGATTGGAGGACCTGCATGACCGAACCCGACGAGCCCCAGGGAAGCACGACGGAAACCAAGATCGCGCGCAGCGCCTCGATCGCGTCGTGGCTCGGCAAGTTCGGCCCCTCGTGCGCGCTCGCCGGATTGCTCGGCATTCACATCGGCGTGGTGCCCCCGATGGGCGGTTATATTTTTTTCCTGATCGGGCTGCTGGCCGCCCTCTTGGCAGTGATCACCGGCGCCGTGGGGTTCTTCCAGACGTGGAAGGATGACGATGACCGGGGACGATTCGCGTCGGGTCTCGGCCTCATCATGGGAATGGTCATGATCTCACTGTCTCTCGTAGGCGCTGGTGACGGGGGCGGAAGCCCCGCGATCAACGACATCACGACCGATCTCGATGACCCTCCGGAATTCGCATCGAGCAACGATGTGGCCGACTACGCCGGTCGCGACATGAGCTACCCCGCAGATTTCGCACCTGTCGTGCGGGAGCACTACCCCGACCTGAGTCCGATCGCCTTGCGAACGGACGAGCACTCGGCATACGAGAAGTCGATCGAGGCCGCCGAGAAGCTCGGCTGGCAGATCGTCCATCGCGACCCCGATGCGTTGACCTTCGACGCGCAGGCAATGACGAAATTGTTCAAGTTCGTCGACGACATCACGATTCGGGTTCGCTCTCGAGGCGATGAGTCGATCGTCGACATCCGCTCGAAGTCGCGCGTGGGCAAGGGCGACGTTGGCGCGAACGCGATGCGCATCCGCTCTTTCCGTGACGAGATCACCCAGGTCTGAGCGCCGGGCGGGCGCGCCCTCTTCCCGCGCCCCTACTGGCTAGCCCTGCGAAACTGAGCCCAGCCCCTGATCACGAGTCCGGCGTACGCGCTGACGTCGGCCGCCGACGCGTTCGAGAACCCAACGAAGCGCGTGCGCAAGATGTGGCAGACGGACTTCACGATTGCTCAGCGACAAGGGTCCGGCGTATGGCTCTTCCGAACTGCGTGACTACCTACGGCAACGCAAGATGGGCATACCCGTGGACGGCCCTATCACCCGCAGACGCAGGGGAAGCTCGAGTGCTACCACCGCGCGATGAAGAACGTGGTAAAGCTCGAGCGGATAGGAGGTATTAGCCGCGTTTCGAGCACGCCCGATAAGCAGCAGTATGTCAATCGGCCCTGTGGTACCAAGATGGAAATGTCCCGATCCGGGCTGACCGCACTAGAAATCGCAGCAGAGGGCGCGCGCGCTGAAAGTGTGAGTTGAACAGGGAAAATCGCCGGGTTGTACGAGCTTCACAATCCAAGCAGTGCCACTTAGGTTTGGGCTGCTTTGGATGAAGTTGCATTGGTAGTTGGCTGTATTCCAGGAGCTGTGGCTGTATCCGCCGGATACCAGAATCTCGCCCGCGTTGCACGTGGCAGTAGCGGTAGTGAACGACGTCGTGGGGGTAGCCGTTGCTGAAGTCCGAACGACGCAGGTTGGTGAGTTGGCGGAAAAGGTGGTTCCGCTCAAGCTCAGCCCCGCACCCGCGGAGTAGGTCGTGTCGGTGTCCGGTACGCAGGTCACGCCGCCCGTCGCCGAGATGGCACCGATGTAATTGCCGGCCCCACATCCTGGCGAAACACGGCGCTGCAAGTAGGAGGAGTCGGCCGAGAAGCTCGTGCCGGACAGGATCAGTCCGGTAGCGGCAGCGTAAGTCGTGTTGGTGTTGGTGTCGGTGTCCACCTCGCAAGTCACCGAGCCATCGGTGGCAATGGCGCGAATCGACTCACCGGGGGGGCAGACGCCCGCCACCCTCAGCTGGGCGTTGTCCGCAGTGGCTTGTGCCGCATCCGCCGCGTTCTGCGCATCAGAGACCTGACTCTGCATTGCCGCATCTCCAGCCCACTCTTTGGCTATCAATGCCGTCGGTACGGTGCCGATCTGCTGGCGTGGGGTCAGAAGCTCTCCGTCTACGCGGACCTCCAGGTAGCGCGGGTCTGGCCCCGCAAAGAGCGACGCGTCGTAGCTCAGGAATGGATCCGTGACCCTGCACGAAAAAGTGGACTCAATGGAGGAAGCTAGTCTTTCTCTGGGAGTACACGATGACCAAGAAGAAGCGAACACGTAGACGTTTCACTGCCGAATTCAAAGCCGAGACGGTGAAGCTGGTAAAGCAAGGCGATCGAACGATGGCCGATGTTGCGATGGAGTTGGGGATCAGTGCGAAGTCGGTTGGGGAGTGGGTCCGGCTCGCAGAAGCATCGGGCGAATCGATCTCCGAAGACGAGCGGAACGAGCTTCGCCGCCTTCGCAAGGAGAATCGCGAGCTCCGGATGGAAAAGGAAATCCTGGCAAAAGCGACGGCCTTCTTCGCCAAGGAAAGTCGATGAGGTTCGCGTTCATCGATGTGGAGAAGGCTCTGTACCCGCTGCGGCTTCTGTGCCGGGTGCTCCGGGTGTCGCGAAGCGGATACTACGCGTGGCGGGTTCGGAAGCCGTGCGATCGCGCACTCGAGGACGAGCGACTGAGGCCGAAGGTCGTAGAAGCGTTCAAGACCGGACGCGGTACCTATGGAAGTCCGCGCGTGCTTGGCGAACTCATCGACCAGGGCTTCGACGTCGGCCGCAGGCGCATCGCTCGCCTCATGCGCGAATTGGGCCTCCGCGGCTTGTCTCCACGCAAGTTCCGGGCGACAACGGACTCCGATCATGAACATCCAATTGCGCAGAACGTGCTCGATCGAAACTTCGAAGCACAGCGACCCAATGAGAAATGGGTCACGGACATCACGTACATCTGGACGAGCGAAGGGTGGTTGTACCTCGCGACCGTGATGGACCTTTACTCGCGTCGCATCGTCGGTTGGTCGATGGCCGATCACATGCGAACGGAACTCTGCCTGGACGCACTCGGGATGGCGTTGAAGCAACGAACGAACATCGAGGGGCTGCTGCATCATTCGGATCGCGGATCCCAATATGCAAGTGATCGCTACCGCGACGTTCTCAAGGCAGAGCAAATCGAATGCAGCATGAGTCGACGAGCCAGTTGCTGGGACAATGCCGTGGCGGAGAGCTTCTTCGGTACGTTGAAGAACGAGCTGATCTACCGTCGACCGTGGCTCGATCGCGAAAGCGCGCGGGACGCGATCAGCGAATACATCGAGGTGTTCTACAATCGAATCCGAAGGCACTCGACGATCGGCAACATAAGTCCGGCGAAGTTCGAGGAGATGGAACTAGCCAAAGCGGCGTAATCAACTTGTCCACTTTTGCGTGACAAGGTCACCGTGCCGCCGCCCAGCAGAACACTGAACACGCCTTCGTCACTCAGTGTCACGTCGAGGTGTAGCTCTCGGTAAAGCACCGTCCCGGCCGAATCGAGGTCGTAGACCCGCAGCTCGAGATCGACGAGGCCCGTCTGCGGGAACCCGTTGACGTCGGTCAGGCGGCCCTGATATGCGGCCTCCTGCGACCATGCCGCCCACGGCGTCAGGCACAATCCCAGCAGCGTCCACAGCACCAGCACACTCGACGCCCGACTGTTCCAGCCTCTACGCGCCACCGCGCTCCGCATCGAACATCCAATACCCGCCATCATTAGACTCCTTCTGCTCCGAGAACTTCAGAAACCCACGGCACCCCGATCCATTGCTCTTCTGCCGACGCTTGGCTCCGAAGCGCGCCACGCCATCGCGCCGAGCACCAGCATCGCCGTTACGCCTTGCACGCCTGACCACGGCTCCGGAACCGCCACGACGCTGCCCTCCAGCTGCAACCCCGACGGCCCCGTGCTGTGGCCCGGGGCCAGTCCGCCGAGCATCGAGCGCTCCACCCAAATCGTCTCCGGTCCATTGCTCAACGATGAGGCGGACGACGACACCAGCTCCCCTTCGTGGAGCTGCACCGTCGTACCTACGAGTGTCTCGGATGACACCGCGCCGGCGACGCAGAATGTAAGCCCGACGAACGCGGCGGCTGCGAATGTGCGAATGACCAGCCGGGCAGTTTTCCGGCGCTCAGCCTCGGCGACTGTCGGCGTATCGAAATGCGACATGCTGATCCACATGGTCCTTCTCCCGGGTCTTCGCACGAATCGCAATCGTGGAACACCCCGCGATCAACCCTATCCGGTGTATAGGCCAGGAGGCGTGTCGGTCGATATGTCTGGCGTCATATCATCTGGAGGGCGCGAGTTCGCCAGGGCAGGTCTGATCGTTCAACCAGGTTTCGCGGTCTTGTAGACGGTCTGGAAATCCTGTCGAATAAACCTGCGACGTCGAGCGCCAGACGCATCACGGCACGCTCGATATCCTCGGGCCCTGCATCCGCGGCGACATCGATCACCTCCTCGGTGGCTGGGATGATTTTCTCGTAGGTACGGAGCCGGAACCAAGAGACACGGCGATAGAGAGTGGTTTTAGCCGTCGTAGCCCCCTGATTGAGGCCCAGAACCGTCTTCCCTGTGGCGGCGATCTCCAACTCAAATCTTCCCGCGGATAGGAGGTATTAGCCGCGTTTTGAGCACGCCCGATAAGCAGCAGTATGTCAATCGGCCCGGAATGGCGTGGGAAATGTCCCGATCCGGGGCGATTTCAAGCCCCGCGCTCGCTGAGGGCACGCGACGCGCGATGCGTGCTTCCTGAATTCGGGCGGATAGCCCCTTCGTGCCATAGCGACCTCCGATCGCGATTATGGCAGCAGAATCCAGATACTTCCCTCCGCGAAACTCGGGGCACGGCAAGGTCGCCGGAATACCCGGGGCGATTCATTCTCGGTTCTGGGAATTTCGGATTTCACCTTTACCCGAAACCTGGGATTCTTGACCGCAGGGGTGATGGTCCTTTGCCTCTTGGCGGATT
>JAUXFZ010000374.1 GCA_030622585.1 Myxococcales bacterium | reverse complement strand
TGCAAGTGGCTCGAAGCCCGAATGCACCGAACCCCTGACGCAGGGGAACGGGTCGGCACTTGCCAAGGGTTCCGGTCTCGGAGTACCCATCGGTCATGCGAACCATGGTTCTCCTCTTCTCGTGGACTCTCCTGACCGTCACCGCGGGCTGCGCCGCATCGCAGCCCAAGCCGAGCTGCCCCGACGGAGGCGCAAGCGAAGCAAGCTTTCCTCCCGGTGAAACACAAATCGCTGCACGCGCGAACGAGATAGCGTGGGCGCCATGTCCCCCCACCCTCCCCGCCGGATGCGAGATGGCAGTGCTCGAAGGTGACCCCAAACGAGAGATGCTGTTCACGGTTCGATTTCGAATCGGCAGTGATTTCGAGATGAAGCCCCATTGGCACCCCCGCAACGAGCGCGTGACGATCTTGGAGGGGAAGGTCGGTGTGGGCTTTGGCGACGAGATCGATCGTGAGAACGTCACCTGGTTTGGTCCTGGCGACTACTACGTCAACGCCAAGGACGCGCATCATTTCGTTCTCACCGATGGGCCGGCGGTGCTCCAAATCACGGGTATTGGCCCCTGGAGGGCGAATTTCCATGCTAGGGGCAGCCACGAATGATTTCGATCGTGGTCCCAACATATCAGGAGGCCGAGAACCTTCCCTTGGTTGCGCAGGCCGTCGAAGAATCGCTTGCGGGCCTCGGGCACGACTACGAGCTCCTGTTCATCGACGATGATTCCGGGGACGGTTCGGAGGAAATCTGCGCCGGTCTTTCGGAGAGTTTGCGAGCACGCATGGTGGTCCGACGGGGTGAACGGGGCTTGGCAACAGCGGTGCTTCACGGCATTGCGATATCATCCGGGGACATCGTCGTGGTGATGGACGCCGACCTTTCCCATCCCCCGAGCGCCATTCCGAAGATGGTCGAGCGCTTGCTCAGCGGCGAAAACGATTTTGTGCTTGGCTCGCGCTATGTCGAAGGGGGTTCGATCCACGACGATTGGAGTTTGTTCCGAAAGCTGAACTCGGTGCTTCCCTCGTTGCTGGCCCGACCGCTGTGTCCACTCAAAGATCCGATGAGCGGGTTCTTCGCATTTCGACGCGCGGATATGCCCGATGCGAGCAAGCTTTCCCCTGTGGGCTACAAGATCGCGCTCGAAATCTTCGTCAAGGGCGACTTCCACAGTCCGAGCGAAGTCCCGATTCACTTTGCGGATCGGCAACACGGTGAGAGCAAGCTCTCACTCAAGGAGCAACTCAACTTCCTGCGCCATCTCGGTCGGCTGTATGCATACAAGCTCCATCTCGGCGGGAAGCCGTGAAGCTCATCCGGGAGGACCGGACGGTCGCTTGGATCGTCCTCGTCTTCGCTTTGTCTCAGATCATCGCGATCGGTTGGGACTTGCCAGGTTCCTACAGCTGGGAAAACGATGGGATCGCACCGCGCGATTTCTTCGCCGGGATCGCGATCAATCTCACCCCGGGGCAAGGGCATCGGTATCCCTTGTTTCACAATGCAGTGCTCGGGCTGCTGTGCATCCCGATTCTGCTGCCCGCTGCGCTCCGCGCGGATGAGTGGACCCTCCCCTCGCTGATGGAGCAAATCCTCACGGTCCCGGTGATGACCGGTTGCTCGCTCGTGGCGAAGCTCTTGAGCGTGCTCATGGCGTGCGTTGCGTTGCTCGTCCTGGCTAAGATCGCCCGCCGCACGGTGAGCGCCCAGGCAGGCCGTTGGGCCGCCGTTTGGGCCGCCACTTGCCTGTCGTTCGCGTACTACGGGCGCGTGAGCAACCTCGACGGTCCCTTCCTGATGTGGACCGTACTTGCGATCGACCGACTCCTCGCCGCAGCGGACACACGGAAGCGAAGGGACTACGTTCTTTTCGGCGTGCTCGCCGGTGCGGCCATCGCGACCAAAGACCAAGCCTATGCAGGCTTCGTGCTCCCCGGACTGATCTACCTTCTGCTGTTACCGCTTCGAGCGGATCGTCCCTTCGGCCCACGAGGACCTCACTACCGGAACACCGCCATTGCGACGGTGGCCGGTGGGGCGTCGCTCGGGTTCTTGGGCGGCGGAGTCTTCAATCCCACCGGGTTCCTGGCGCGGCTTCGAGAGCTCACCGGCGGCGCAAGTCAGGACTGGATGACCTACGCACGAACGCCAAGCGGAGTCTTGGCGAACGTCACCGACATCGCACTCGGCCAAGAGACATTCTTCTGGCCGTGGCTGGTCGTGGCGCTGTGCTGGATCGGAGTTGGCATCGTGGCCTTCAGCTCGGGAGGCGAGGGAATCCGTTCGCGCACGTTCCGCCTGCTGCCCCTATGCGCCGGCGTCAGCAGTATCCTGTTCTTCACGCTGGTGGTCGCACGGTGCGAGCACCGCTTCGTGCTGCCCATGGGCTTCTGGTTGGCGTACTACGGCGGCGTGGCCTCCGCGGCGTTGCTCTCGCGCCTCGCGTCGAAGAGCGAGCCCTCCCTCCGCATCGGGGTGGCCGCCCTTGCCATGCTGATCCTCTGGGCCGCCAATCACAGCTTCCAAGTGCACCTCACTCAGCTCGGCGACGCGCGAAACCAAGTGAGTGCATACCTCGATGGGTTGGACGAAGGCACGACCGTCGAAACCTACGGGTGGCTCGTCTACCTGCCTCACTTCGACATGTCCGACAGCTCACCCTACCGAGTCGAACGCGTGAGCCGGAGGCCTGTCCCCAAACGCAATCCTCTCGTCGGTTCGATGGAAATCGACGCAGCGTACGCTGATGTGCGAATCCGCCGGCCCGATGTGCTGGTCGTTCCTGAATCCACTGCCCGCGAGTTCGTTCCGCGACAGCTTGGTGAAGGGATGGCCGAGCCCGCCGTATGGCAGCGTGCCAAGGCGGACGCAGATGCACAGACGTTCTTCCAGTCGGTTCTGGATGACTCGCTACAGGGTTACGACGTCGCCGTCGTAGCGGAGCCGACGCTGCCTCCATGGGCCGTGGCGCTCGGCGCGAAGCCCGTGCAGATCCCAGGCAGCGTGGGGAGCCGCCAATGGGTTCTTCTGCGATCCGATCCGTGAGCATCACGCGGCTGTGCACCCCTCTTAGTGGCCGAAAAGAGGCCGACGAGTCATAACGCGGCCATGAGCGAGGAGGCGCAAGGGGTCGTGCATCGCATCCAGGCGCGGATCGCAAGACTGCAGACCTGGGGCAACAGCATCGTCGAGCGGATCCCCCCACAAGCGCGACGCAACACGCAGCGCCTGTTCTCGCTCCTGTTCTTGATTGTCATCGGTACCGTTCTCTACAACCAGCTCAAGGGCACCGACTGGCCCGAGGTCCTGCGGTCGCTGCCGACGTCGCCCTGGTTCTACGCAATCTTCGTGGTGCGCTTTCTCGTCATGCCGCTCGTCGACGTGCTTTGTTACTCTGCCGTCTGGGCGGTGAACGCCCTCCGCTACTTCGGCGTCTTCTTGATGAAGCTCGTCCTCAATGTGTCCGTCGCCGGAGGGACGGGCGACGTCTACCTCATGCTATGGGCCGTGCGGACGCTCCGGATGACCTACCAGAAGGCGTTCTCCGGCGTGAAGGACGTGACGCTGCTCTCCGCGGCGGCTGCCAACACCGTGGCCGTCATCGTACTAGGAGGCTATCTCGCGTTCGGCGATTTGACGCTGATACCGCTCGTCCGCCCGGAGGCGCTTGGCATCATCATCGGCATGACCCTTGCTGCCGCGCTGCTGAGTCTGTTCGTCATCTTGTTTCGCGGAAAAGTGCTCGGGGTCAACACAGCCGTCATGTGGCGCATCCTCGGTTACCATGGGGTGCGAAGCGCCGGCATGATCATTCTTCTCGGGTTGCAGTGGACTGTGGGGCTCCCCGGTTCGGTGTTCGCGGCCTGGATCA
>JAUXFZ010000429.1 GCA_030622585.1 Myxococcales bacterium | reverse complement strand
GCCTCGTCGGCACCGACAACTACCACGTGCAGGTGTCCGTCCCTGTGAGCGCCCTGAGAGCGGCGCGGGTTCGCACCGCGGACGAGCCCGGCTCCCAAGCCAAGATCATTCAACGAGTCGGCCAGGAAACCATCGAACGTCCCGGGGTAGTGATTCGTCAGCTCCCGGACCTCGACCCGGCGGGCGCGATGGCGCGCGTCTTGCTCAACATCGAAAACCCTCTGGGCCAGCGCGGTGACCTCCCCTTGCTCCTCGGTTCGTTCGTGGACGTCTCGATCGGGGCGCCGCCCATCGACAACGCGATTCGCCTACCGAGGGTCGCTCTCAGAAACGGGCGCAATGTGTACGTGATGAACGACGCGAATCTGCTCGAGATCCGTGAGATTCAAATCGTGTGGACCGAGCCGGATGCAGTTCTCGTGACCGGCGGCCTCGGGCCCGATGAGCGTGTCGTCACCAGTCGCATCTCGACGCCCGTCCCGAACATGCTCTTGCGCACGGCGCAGCCGGTGCCTCAGACGGCGCCGAGCGATCCGAGCGAGCCCGCAGCCCAATCCGCGCCATGACCACCTCGGACGACTTCGATCCCGGCAAACAGCACGGCCCCGTGGCCTGGATGGCGCAAAACCCCGTCGCGTCCAATGTCCTGATGCTCATCTTGATCGTCGGGGGCCTCGTGACCCTGGCCTCCGGAATCAAGCAGGAGGTGTTTCCCGAGGTCGAACTCGACATGGTCTCGGTCAGCATCACATACCCGGGAGCGAGCCCGGCGGAAGTCGAGCAAGCCGTCGTGCTCGCGGTCGAAGAAGCAGTCCGGGGCATCGACGGAGTCAAGAAGGTCACCTCGTCGGCGACGGAAGGGCAGGCGACCACCCTCGTCGAGCTGTTGCTCGGCGCCGACACGGACCGCGCCCTAAACGACGTCAAGAGCGCCATCGATCGAATCACCTCGTTTCCCGAGGACGTGGAGCGCCCAACGGTCAGCGTCGTATCGAACCGGCAGCAGGTCATCTCGCTGGTGCTTTACGGCGACGTCGACGAAGCGACGTTGCGAGCAGTGGCGGAGAACAGCCGCCGCAGGCTGTTGCAAGACGCGCGCATCACCTATGTCGAGCTCTCCGGGATCCGCCCTCTCGAGATCAGCATCGAGGTGCCGCAGGCGCAGCTCCGCAAATACGGATTGACCCTCGACGAAGTCGCGGCCCGCGTGCGCGCAGCGTCGGTTGAGCTGCCCGGAGGGGGCGTGAAGACGCAGGCGGGCGAGGTCCTACTGCGCACGACCGAGCGGCGCGACAGCGGGAACGAGTTCGGCAACATCATCCTTCTGAGCCAACCGGACGGCTCCCAGGTGCGTGTCCGGGACGTGGCGACCGTTCGGGACGGCTTCCAGGAAATCGACAAGCAAGCAACGTACAACGGCAAACGCGCCGTCATGCTCAACGTATACCGCGTCGGTAACGAGACCCCGCTCACCGTCTCCGCCGCCGCAAAACAATACGTCGAGGAGCTGCAGGAGACCTTGCCGGAAGGTCTCTACGCGGCGCCGTGGTTTGACACCGCCGAGATGTACGAAGGCCGGCTCGACCTGCTGATCGGCAACGCGCGCATCGGCCTCCTCCTGGTCTTGTTGACCTTGGGCCTGTTCCTCGAAGCTCGCCTGGCGTTCTGGGTAACCCTCGGTATCCCCATCTCTTTCGCAGGCTCCCTGCTCTTCTTCCCGGCGAGCGAAGTGTCGATCAACATGATCTCGCTCTTCGCGTTCATCATCACGCTCGGTATGGTCGTCGATGACGCCATCGTCATCGGCGAGTCGATCTACAAGCAACGCATGGATGGAAAGGGGCGCCTAGAGGCCGCCATCGAGGGAGCGCGAGAAGTCGCTCAACCCGTCGTCTTTGCGATTCTCACTAGCTGCGTCGCGTTCGCTCCCATGCTTTTCGTGCCTGGGCCGATGGGGAAGTTCTTCCGCGTCATCCCGATCGTCGTCATCGCTGTCCTGATGATCTCGCTCGTCGAGTCGCTCCTGATCCTTCCCGCTCACCTTTCGCACCCGATGCCTGCATGGCTCCGAATCGTGCTGTCACCGTACCTCTGGGTCATGCGTGTGCTGGCCAAGCTGAACATGGCGCACAGGCTGCAGCATCACATTCAACACACGTACGTTCCGATCTTGAATAGCGCATTGCGCTGGCGGTACTTCACGATCGCCGTCGGCGTGGCCCTCGTAGTCGGCACTCTCGGTTACGTCGCTGGGCGGATTCCGTTCACCTTCCTCCCCAAGGTCGAGGGCGACATGATCACCGCCCACTTGAAAATGCCAGTCGGTACGCCCGTGTCCGAAACGACCCGGATCGCGGACCGAATCGCGACGGTCGCTCAGTCGATCATCAACGTAGAAGACGCCAAGGTAGACGCATCGACGATCTCGCGAGGGCTCTACGAGGAAGTCGGGGCGATGAGTATGCTGGAATCCGGCCCGGAGGGCGCCGCCTCGACCGACGGAAGTCACTACGCCACGATCATGGTGTACCTCATCGATGCCGGAGAGCGCGCACTCACGACCCAGGAGTTTGTTCAACAATGGCGCGACGAAATCGGCGAGGTCCCCGGCGCAGACGCGCTCACGTTTGCGTATGAAGTCGGCGTCGAGCCCGGCAGCCCCATCGACATTCAGTTGATCCACGATGACGTGCCGACGCTCGAGGCCGCGGCGCAGCGATTGGCCACCGAAATCGGTTCGTACAGCGGCCTCCGCGACATCGACAGCGGTGTCACCAAAGGAAAAGAGCAACTCGACTTCCGCCTGACCGACGCGGCTTTGGCCCAGGGCCTGACCGAGTTCGACCTCGCGCGGCAGGTTCGCGGGGCATTCTTCGGATCAGAGGCTGTCCGCCAACAGCGTGGGCGCGACGAGGTTCGCGTTTATGTCCGGCTCCCACTCGAGGACCGACGCTCTCTCTACAACGTGGAGGAGTTGATCGTGCGGACGCCCGCAGGAGGGGAGATGCCCTTGTCGCAAGCCGCCGTGATCACCAGGGGCCAGGCCTACACGATCATCAAGCGTACCGACGGCCGCCGCAACATCAGTGTCACCGCCGACGTGGCCGATGAGAAGTCCAACGCCAACGAGATCAACGCGCAACTCCAGCAGCGCGAACTCGCGCAATTGCTCGCAGACATTCCCGGGCTCTCGTACAGCTTCGGCGGCGAGCAAGAGCGCCAGGCCGAAACGATGGGCGCGCTCGGGCTCGGGTTCATGTTGGCCATGATCGTCATGTTCTCGATGCTCGCGGTCGCATTCCGCAGCTACACGCAGCCTATCCTCGTGATGTCGGCGATTCCGTTTGGCATGGTGGGCGCGGTCTGGGGCCACGTCGTCATGGGCTTCTCGCTCAGCTTGATGAGCATGATGGGCCTGATCGCGCTGTCCGGCGTCGTGGTGAACGACTCGCTGATTCTCATCGTGTCGATCAACCGCTACCGCGAAGAAGGGATGAGCGCG
>JAUXFZ010000366.1 GCA_030622585.1 Myxococcales bacterium | reverse complement strand
GCTCCGGGGCGATTTTCTTCGATTTGCTGCGCATGCCTGCTCTTGAAACCCGCCAGAACGGGAATTATTCCAAGTTATCAGGCGAGTCGTCTTTTGTGGAGCCCTGGCGCACTTTTGCTTCCAGCTCCTCGATTCGAGTCTGAAGCCGGAGCACCTCGCCTTGCAGCTGCTTCACGTGAGCGGCGGCCCTCTCTAGAACCGCGCGAACTCGGTCATCGGCCGCGCTGTAGACGTCGGCTCCAATCTCCTCGGCCCGGCCCACGAGCTTGCCGACGGGACCCTCTTTCAGGGAGGAAATGAGCTTCTGGCGGCCCTGCAGGATGAAGCCTCGAAGGCTCTGAACCGACCAAGCCGTAGCGTTTCCGCTCTTCTGCTCCTCGTAGATGATCTGGGCGAGCGTGACTTTGGTGATGTCTGCTTTCGAACCGTTGTCGATGACCTTCACGTCTTCGCCGTTGCGAACGAACTCGGCGTTGCGGTCGAGGGTGACGTACTTGCTGTCGCGCGTGTCGTACAGCTTACGGTTTGCGTACCGCTTGATGACCCGAGTCTGCTCCGTCTCAACCATCACTGAGACGAGGCTAGCCCGGCGACGCACTGCGTCAAGCTGGCGCTTTGCGGCGCTCTCGTTACGCTAGCCAGAAGGGGCACGCAGGCCGTGGGGGACGCAACATCGTTTGGGGAGTTCTTTCAGCGGCTGGCGCGGCTGGACGAGATCGACATGCGCGTCGGCCTGATCTGCGAGCGCCTCGAATCACTGTCGGATGAGGAGGCGGTGCGGCTGCTCGACGAGGCGCACCGAGGCGCGTCGCTCGGCAGGGCCGATGCGCAGCCGGTGTTTCTCGCACTGGGCTGGGCGCTCTTCGATCCACGGATTGCGCCGAGGCGACTCGAGCTTGGGACCACCGCGAGACGAGTCGAGCTTCACCAGGTCGCAGACTTCGTAGCGCCACCCTCGGACGACGGCGCTCCGTCGGAAGACAAGCGTCGGGTTCCCGATTTCGGACGCGGACGTCCGCTCACGCTCGGCGAGCGGAAATCACTCGCGCGCACTCACGATCGGTCGCTGATTCAACGCGTCGTGCGCGACCCCCATCCTGACGTCGTTCGCATTCTGCTCGACAACCCATCGCTGACCGAAGAAGACGTGGTCCGCATTTGTGCCGCGCGGCCCAATCACCCGACGGTCTTGCACACCGTCTACAGTCATCGTCGATGGGTGGTGCGTTACCGACCACGCAACGCAATCGTGCGTAACCCAGACACGCCACTCGACACCGCGTTGCTGCTCGCGCCTCTTCTGCGCAAGAGCGAGATCGAGGAAGCGGCGTCGGCGTCTGACCTCGCCCCGCCACTTCGGCTGAGCTGCAAGGCGATCCTCGAGATACGAATGGCGCCGGACGATCATCAGACGACGACCAGACAGATTGACCGAGACTGAGGCTACTTGGTCTCGACCTTGTCGACGACTTCGGCATCCTCCACGCGGGAGGCGGCCTGCTTCGGGACCTGCTTGTCGGCCGGAGTCACGTCGGGCGTCACGTCGATGTCGTCATCGGTGTTGAGGCCCCGCTTGAGATTGCGGATGGCCTTACCGAGCCCCTCGCCGATTTGAGGCAGCCGTCCGGCGCCGAAAATCAGCATCACGATCAGAAAAACAATGACTAGCTCGCCGAATCCAAGATTGGGCACGGTATCCCCTCCGTCTGATTCCACGGTACGCCGGTCCGAACGGGTCCGCAAGTCCAGGGGTATGGTATGGGGAGCCGAGATGCAGAGCTACCGAGAGCTGGATCCCGCCGGCGTCCGCGGCGTGGTCTTCGATATCGACGATACGGTGACCCGCAACGGCGTGCTCGAAGCTAATGCGTACTCCGCTACGCACCTGCTCGCAGACGCCGGTTTCGAGCTGATCGCCGTGACTGGCAGGCCCCTCGGGTGGACCGACGTGATCGCGCGCTTGTGGCCGGTCCGAGCTGCCGTCGGGGAGAACGGCGCAGGGTGGACTTGGGTCGACGACGCCGGGACGCACGAAGGGTACTTCTACGCCGAGGCGGAACGCGCCGAGCAGGCCGTCCTACTCGACGCGATCCGCCGTAAGGCCGAGACCGACATGCCGCAGGTGCAAACCACCCGCGATCATCGTCACCGCCGCTGCGACCTCGCCTTCGACGTGGGCGAGTTTGCGTCGCTGCCGCAAGGACAGATCGACGCGTTGGGCGCGCTCATCGAGCGGATGGGCGCAGGTTGCTCCGTCTCGACTGTGCACGCGCACGCCGTCCCGGGCGCCTGGGACAAAGCCAAAGGCGTGGCCCGCGCACTCGACGAGGTCTTAGGCATCGACTTGGGTGCGGAGCTCGAGCGCTGGGTGTTCGTGGGTGACAGCGGCAACGACGCCGCGGCGTTCGCATACTTCCCCAAGAGCGTCGGAGTCGCGAACGTCCGGGAGCATCTGGACCGGCTTCCCGTCCCTCCTCGATACATCACGGACAGCGACCGAGGCCGCGGCTTCGCCGAGCTCGCTGCGCACCTGGCGGGAGCCCGTGGCTAAACGCAAACGGCGGCGTAGCGTGACGGGGTCAGAGGCACACTACGAGGACGGCGCCTACTACGATCAGGCGTACCGTCAGCGACGGCACGACGTGCGGTTCTACACGAGACTTGCAGTCGAGTCGGGTGGCCCCGTGCTCGAGCTTGGCGCGGGGACCGGCCGGGTCGCGCTTGCGATCGCCAAAGCAGGCATCGCCGTCGTCGGAATCGAATCCATGTCCCCGATGCTCGAGCAGGCCCAGCAGCGGCTGGAACGGCTGCCGCGCGCGGCGCGCGATCGAGTGGAGCTCCGTCAGGGCGACCTCGCGCGCCTCCGCCTCCGCCGGAAGTTCCCCTTGGTGATCGCTCCTTTCAACGTCTGGATGCACCTCTACACGCGAGAGGATCTCGAGCGTGGATTCGCGACCGTCCGCCATCATCTGCGAGCCGGAGGTCGCTTCGCCTTCGACGTCTTGCTTCCCGACCCCGTCAGCCTCGCCCGCGTTCCGTCGAAGCAGTACCGCGGCGGTGAAGTCCCGCACCCCCGAGGTGGCGTTCGCTATCGCTATAGCGAGTACTTCAGCTACGACCCCGTGACGCAGATCGAAACCATCATGATGGACTTCGAGCATCCGAAGCAGAAGGAGCAATCGTTCTGTACACCGCTCACGCAGAGGCAGTTCTTCCCGGCCGAGCTAGAGGCGCTGCTCCACTACAATGGCTTCGAGGTCGAATCACACATTGGTGACTTCGACGGAAAACCTATCACCGACGCCACCGAGTCGCAGGTCCTCATCGCCCGACTGCGCCGTTCTAGTCCCTGAGCAGCACGTCGCAGTAGTACTTCACACGCTTGATGATCTTGCCGTGCGCGCGATTGTGGATGTCTTTCTTCAAGGCAAGCATGACCCGGCGCTGAAACGTGTAGTTGTTGCGCGGCGGCTTGGGCGCCGGCCCTCCTCCTGCGGCCTCGATTGGCGCCCAGAGTGCATCCCTGGGCCATTGCCACGCCTCGAGGTCAGCGGGGTCGAGCTGTCCAATCATCTGCTCGGCCAGCATGCGCTTGCCGGCATCATGAGCGAGCTCGGCTGCCCATTTGTCGACGTTGTCCGCTACCGGCCGGTCGTGCGTGTGAACGGTGATCGGATCGCCCATCCCCTTTTTCATCGGTCCCGCCTTGCCGTACTCGACCGCATCCGGTTCGTGATCGAGACCGAGGAACGCAAAGATACGCTCCAGCTGAGGCTCGGGCTCGATCACCAAATCTTCGTAGGCCACGCTCAGCATTGGAACCGGCCGATCGCGCAAGAACGCCGCCATGGCCGGTACGTACCGCTCGAGGATCGGATTGAAGCCGTGCGCGGCCTCCCAATCGCCG
>JAUXFZ010000486.1 GCA_030622585.1 Myxococcales bacterium | reverse complement strand
CGTGGGCTTGGCCGACGCGCTCATTGCCGACCCGCCGATCCTGATCCTCGACGAACCGACCTCGGGCTTGGATCCCAACCAAGTGCGGCATTTTCGCGAGCTCGTGCGGGGCTTCCGCGGCAAGAAGACGGTCCTGCTTTCGACCCACATTCTGTCTGAGGTCGAGGCCGTCTGTGACCGAGTGATCATCATTCGTGAAGGCAAGAAGGTCGCCGACCTGGCGCCGGGCGACTCCGAGACGAGCCTCGAGGACGTGTTCGCCGAGCTCACGACCGCCGCGGCGACAGGGGACCCATCATGAGAAGCGCCTGGGTCGTCTTGAAGCGCGAGCTCGGTTCCTTCTTCGTCTCCCCGCTGGCGTACGTCGTCCTCACGTCCTGGCTGGTCTGGAACGGCGTCGTGTTCTGGGTGCTCGCCGAGTTCTACTCCCGCAACGCGGTCTCCTCGGGCGCCTCGAACCCATTGTCGGGTTTTTTCGGCGGAAGCGCACTCTTCTTCATCCCACTTCTAGTTTTCGTACCCGTCCTCACGATGCGACTCGTCGCGGGGGAGAAGCAATCGGGCACGCTCGAAACCCTGATGACGGCTCCGGTCTCCGAGGCGTCGGTCATCCTCGGCAAGTACGGAGCCGCGCTCGTGATGTGGTGCACGCTGTGGCTGCCCACGCTCGTCTACGCGTGGATCATGAGCCAACACGGCAGCGTCGACTGGGGAGCGATCGAGGCGAGCTACTTCGGGATATTCTTCCTCGGGGCCTACTTCATGGCGATCGGCCTGTTGATGAGCGTGCTGGCGCCCACCCAGATCATTGCCGCGGTGCTTGCTTTCGTGACGATCGGCGTGCTCTTCACCATCGGCATCGGAGAGTTCGTCCTCGACGGGGTAGCGCGCGAGGTCTGTGCGTACCTGAGCATGTGGGGCCACATGCAGAGCTTCTCCAAGGGCGTGATCGACACGCGGTACCTCGTGTTCGATCTGTCGGTGGCCGTCTTGGCCGTCGGCTTGAGCATCGGAGCCTTGAAGGCACGGAGGGTCGGGTGAGCGCAGCTCCTCGCACACGACTGAACCTCGTGCTCACGGCCGTGCTGGGTCTCGTGGTCGTCGTATTGGTCAATTACCTCTCCTCCCGCCACTACAAGCGATGGGATTGGACCACACACGGCCTGTTCACGTTGTCCGACCGTAGTAAGCAGGCCCTGCGGGAGCTCGACCAGGACGTTCAAATCTACGTCTTCCTGGGCCGAGGCGAGCAGGACTTCGCCGACGTCGAGACACTGCTCGAAGAATACAAAGCCGTCACCGGCAACATCAGCGTCGAGTGGGTGGACCCCGACCGCGACGGCGCGCGCTACCAAGTCCTCGCGGACAAATTCCAGATCGACAGCTGGCTCGCCGGGGACATGACGCTCTCCCAGGTGCCCGTCGTCGTGACCAGCGGGGACCGAAAATGGAAGGTGGAGCGCCATCAGTTGATCGTAGAAGACTTCGAAACCTTCGACGACGCGGGTGGTCACAAGCTCGATCTGCAGTCCGAGCGAGCGTTGACCGGCGCAATCCTCGAAGTCACGACCGGTGAGCCGACCAAGGTGTGCTTGGCCGCGGGACACGGGGAGTGGGAGCTGGGAGCGTACGGCGACCGCAGCCTCGACGCGGTGGCCCGCGAGCTCGAGTGGGAGAAGATCGACGTCGAGCCGTTCGAGGTTCGCACCGAACAGATCCCCGACTCCTGCGATGCCCTGTTCGTCGTGAGCCCCCAGCGCCCGTTCTCGGAGAACGAAGTCGCCCTCGTCGACAGCTACCTCACGGCGGGCGGCAACGTGCTCCTCGGCTTCGACCCCGTGCTCAAGAAGGAGGCGCTGACGCCGACGGGGTTTGAAGCCTCGCTCGAACAGCGCGGCATCGTCCTTGGCCAAAACCTCGTCATCGAGAACGACAAAGCGCAGCAGCTCCCAGGCAACCCCGGCGACCTGTTCCTCGTCACCAATCTCGGGACGCACCGCGTCGTCGACACCATCCGAAAACGCGGCGGTGGCGTTCTGTTGGCCGTGGCTCGCTCGGTCGACGTAGCCATCGGACGCGAGGCCGAGGTCCTCTTCCGCACGAGCCTCAACGCCGTCGCGGAGACCGATCTCGCGCGCGCGATCGACCCAGAGGCCAACGGCGGGCCAACGCCACCGAGCGCGGTACCGCTCGCGGCGGCCTGGGAGTACGTTCCTGCCCTTGGCGATGACTTGAGGCCGGTCGAGACGGAGGGGCCGACTCCCGGCCGCCTGCTGGTCATCGGCGACACCGATTGGATGGCCCCGGAGCTCCTCGACAACGCTCAGCTATCGAACATCGATTTTCTCTCCTCTACGGCCGGTTGGCTCACGCAGCGTGAAGCGCTGATCAACATTGCGCCGCGCAAGACCGATGCGCGCGCGGTCATCATGAGCGACGCCGACCTACAGAACCTGCTGTTCCGAGTCGTGGTGCTGTTGCCCCTGGCCGCGTTGATCGCAGGCTTCGGCGTATGGTGGTCGAGGCGCTCATGAGCGCGCGAACCCCGCTCATCCTGCTGATCGTCGCCGCTGTCCTGCTAGCGTACGTGCTCTTGTTCGAACGGGACCGTCCTGGGCGTGCCGAAATCGACTTGCGCTCTGGCTTGCTGTTGGAGTCGCTCGTGCGCGAACGAATCACCGGGATCCGAATCGCCTCGGGCGACGAACGCGTGGTTCTGGCACGCGAAGGGGAGGGTTTCGACGAGACCTGGACCCTCGAAGAGCCGAAGCAAGCACCCGCCGATCTTCAGGTCATCGAAGACTATCTCCGAAACTGGGAGTACGCCGTGCCGGTTCGCACGCTGCAGAGTCCTAACGCCGAGGACCTGAGGAGCTTCGGCCTCGACACGCCGAAGGCGGAAGTCACCTTCGAGATGGGGCGGGCCAGCGTGAGAGTGTCACTCGGTTCAGGCTCACCGGTGGACGGAGGTGGCTATCTGCGCATCGATGACGGCCCACAGGTCGCAGTG
>JAUXFZ010000520.1 GCA_030622585.1 Myxococcales bacterium | reverse complement strand
GGACAAGCGAGGACAAAGTAGCGATCCGTCAGTGCCGGTGCCCAGTGCCAGTGCCAGTGCTCAGTGTCAGTGCCAGTGTCAGTGCCAGTGCCAGTGCTCAGTGCCAGTGCCCAGTGCCCAGTGCCCCCCCCCCCGCGGGGCGGGCTCTTTCCCCGCTGGGCCGGAAGCGGTAACCTCCGCGCGTGGAGAAGTTGCCGGCGCCTGATCTTCCCTCTTGGATCGCGAAGGAAGTTCCGTTTACGCGTTATCGCGTCGCCGTGGGTGACGGGCTGCACATGCATGTCATGGAAACGGGTCGCGGTAGGCCCGTGTTGATGGTGCACGGCAATCCCACTTGGGGCTTTCTCTATCGGAAAGTGGCGATGTGCCTGCAGGGGCAGGGGCTTCGCTTGATCATGCCCGATCTCATCGGCTTTGGTTTCAGTGACAAGCCGCGCGATTTTTCGGTACACAGCATTCGCAATCACAGCAGGTGGCTCGGCTCGCTGATCGATCAACTCGACCTTCGTGACGTGACCTTGGTCTGCCAGGACTGGGGCGGAGCGATTGGCGTGCACCCGTTCACCACCCGGCAGGATCGCCTCGGGGCGATGGTGGTCCTCAATACCGTTCTCGATGCGCCTTCGCCGGGTTTCAAGCCAACCGCCTTCCATCGCTTCTCCCACATGCCGTTGGTCAGCGACCTCATGTTTCGCCTCCTGCCGCTACCGCAAGCAGCGCTGCATCTCGCCCAGGGCGACAAGGCCAGCATCCGCGGCAATGTTGCGCGCGCCTATCGCTACCCTTTTCGGCACATACGCGACCGCGTCGCGCCCCTTGCTACCGCTCGCATGGCGGTCGATCGAATGGGTCACCCCTCGATCCCTGCGCTCGAAGAGTGCGCTGATTTCGTCAGCGGCTTCGACGGCCCCAAGGCGATCGTCTGGGGTCGCCGTGATCCCATCCTTGCCCGTGCCCTCAAGCGCACCAAGGCCCTGCTAGGGGATCCCCCTGTCACCGAGACTCAAGCGGGCCACTTCCTACAAGAAGAAGTACCCGACGAGATCGCCGCCGCCGTCGTGGATGTGTGCATCCAGCTAAGCCGCGCTTCGGCGCAGCCCACGAAGAAGCAAGTGTAGCGACGCTTGAAATTGCTCTTCCTGGGCAACCCTCGAGGGGATCGTGCCGCCGAGCCAGGTCACCAACCCGAAGTAGTGCGTGCTGAAGACCTGCTGCGCCGCGTCCATCGGCTCGATGGACGGCTCGACCTCTCCGCGCCGTTGCGCCGTTCTCACCAGATCGGCGATTCGCTTTACGAGGCCGAACGTCCACGCCGCTGACTCCGCCCGACGTTCCCCATCGGTGAACAGCAGCTCCTTGACGAAGACCCGGCCCAGTCGCCGCTCGTTCGCATAGCACTGAGTGAGCGACGCAAACACGTGGGTTAGCTCCCCTTCGAGCGTCGACGACGGCATCGTGTCGAACGCGCGACTCAAGGCGCCATCGAGCTCGCGTTGCATCAAATGGATCAGCAGGCTGCGCTTCTCCGGAAAGTAGTTGAAGAGCGTGCCTGCCGCGATGTCTGCGGCCTCTGCGATCTCGCGCGTCGAGGTGGCCTCGTAGCCGCGGGTTCTGAAGAGCTGCCAACCGGCGTCTTCGATCCGGCGTAGCGTTTCGGTCTTGCGGCGTGCGCGACGTCCCATGCGTTCCAAGGGGCGACTCTCCTGCCGGTCGCGCGGGGCTCCAAGTTTTCCGCATCGCGGCAAACGTTTGGCAGCTCACCGAAAGGCCGGATCGCGGGCCGCACACGCTGGTTCACTCTATGAACGGCCAAAGGCCCATGATACTTCCACCTACCTTGTCCGATGATTCCCCCGAAGGCATACAGGGCCCTAGTTGTAACCCTTTTGGGCATCACCCTTGGCTGCGGTGATCCGTCCGACGGCGCCGAGTGGCAAGACGAAGTCGGGGCCGCTAGCGAAAAGGTCGTGGGCGGTTGGGCTGCGACGACCGATCAGATCTTTGCCACCGTGGAGATTCGGCGTGCCGGTGCGGGCTCCGGTTTCTGTTCGGGAACGTTGATCTCGCCCTCGGTGGTGGTCACCGCAGCCCACTGCGCAGTGGTCGAGCCCGAAGAGGGCGTGACCCGTCCCGCGGCCCCGAGCTCGCTCCAAGTGGTCGGCGGTCACCTGGCAAGCCGTGCTGTCACTTCGTCGATGACTCGTTCGGTCTTCCGGGTACACGTGCATGAAGGGTACGACCACGACTTCATCATGGGTCGAAGCCGCAGTGGGGCGGGCCAAGGCGGCATCGGGTCGCCCCACGACATCGCCCTCCTATTCCTGACGGTCCCCTTCGAAGAGCTGCCCAACGCACCGATGCTCGCCACGGACTACGCGCCAGAGCTCCTTCGTCACGGTGACGTTGGGTTCGTCGCCGGCTACGGTGTGTACGATCTCGAGGACCGTCTGACCGGAGAGCTCTACATCTCCGATGCGGTCATCGACATACTCGGTGAGCAGGAGCTCATGACACGCCGAGCCGATCAGCTCGGCGACTCCTGTTATGGAGACTCTGGAGGCCCCCTCTACGTGCCGACTGAGGACGGGGAGTTTCTCGTGGGCTTGGTGTCGCGAGGCCGTTCCGACGTGGAGCGCGATTGCGGCGACGGTGGCGGCGGCGGCGGCGTAGCCGGCGGTGGGGCCGGCGAGCCG
>JAUXFZ010000057.1 GCA_030622585.1 Myxococcales bacterium | reverse complement strand
CGTCCAGCGCAAGTCACGATAGGCGCTTGATGCCGGAGAGTGCATCCGAGCCCATTGTCTCACACTACGTCGAAGTGGCCCTTCCGGTGCCGCTTCGCAAGGTGTTCACGTACGACGTGCCGATCGGCTTGAAGGGCGCCTTGTGGCCGGGCAGTCGAGTAGCTGTCTCCTTCAGCCGTCGAAAGCTGGCAGGGTTCGTGGTGAGTGGACGGGAGGGCCTCCCCGACGGGGTAGCGCGCGCGCTCCCGGTCGCGGGGCTTCTCGAACCCGAGCCGGTGTTCACCCCGGAGCTGCTGCGGTTCTTGGACCAAGCGGCGAAGTACTACATGCACCCGCTCGGCGAGGTCTTGCGCGCGGCGGCTCCCGCGCTCCCTGCCGGCGCGATGCGTCGCCTGCGCGCGGACGGCTTTCTCGAAGCGGCCGAGAATCTCCCCGGTCAGCGCGTCGCTCACCACACTACGTGGAAGGTGACGGCGACCGGCAGGGACACCGAAGGCATTCGATTGGGCGCGCGGCAAAAGAAGCTGATGGAGCACCTCGTGAGTCGCGAATCGGTCTTGCTCGAGGAGCTTCGCGGAGAGCTGAAGGACCCCCGTGCCGTAGTCCGCTCCCTCGCGCAGAAGGGCCTCGTCGAATTCGAGGAGGTTGAAGCGAGCCGTGATCCCTTCTTTCGCACGCCCGTTGCCAGGGACGAGCCACACGCACCCACGGCGGCACAGCAACTGGCGATCGACACCATCGGAGAAGCGATCCTAAAGCGCACGGGCGAGGCGTTCCTCCTGCATGGCGTGACCGGCTCGGGCAAGACCGAGGTGTACCTTCGCGCCATCGACGAAGTGCGCAGAGCAGGGCGTGGCGCGGTGTTGCTCGTTCCGGAGATCGCGCTCACGCCCCAGCTCGTCGGACGTTTCCGTGCCCGCTTTGGTGACGATATCGCGGTTCTTCACAGCGGTCTCACGGCGCGTCAGCGCGACGACGCCTGGCAGTCGCTTCGACGGGGGCGCGTACGAGTCGCGATCGGGGCGCGATCTGCGTTGTTTGCGCCGGTCGCGGATCTGGGATTGATCGTCGTGGACGAAGAGCACGACCCTTCGTTCAAGCAGGACGAAGGCTTTCGCTACCATGCTCGCGACATGGCGTTGCTTCGGGCGCAGTACGCAGGTGCGGTGTGTGTGCTCGGGAGCGCGACGCCTTCGGTCGAGACCTACCATCGGGCCAACCAGGGGCGAATCCGGTTGCTCTCTCTGCCGACGCGCGCCACAGGCGCCACGATGCCCGAGGTCGAGATCGTCGATCTCCGCCGCCACCGAAAAGGCCCGACGGGCCACTTGCTTCTTTCCGGGCCACTTCATTCCGCGCTCGGTCAATGTTTGGAGGCTGGGCATCAGGCGATCGTCTTCCTCAACCGACGCGGATTTTCGCCGAGCGTGCGCTGTGCCGCATGCGGTGCGGTGGCAGAGTGTCCGGCGTGCAGCGTCGCGCTGACCGAACACCGGGGGCAGGGCGCGCTTCGATGCCACTACTGTGATTTTCATCGGGCCGTCGCCACTCCCTGCCCGGCGTGCGGGAGCGCCGAGCACAAGCGAATCGGCGTCGGGACTGAACAACTCGAAAAGTCGATCGAAGAGAGCTTCCCCAAGGCGAGGGTCGCACGGCTCGATCGTGACACGGCGTCGGGGGATGGCGTCGAGGCGGTGCTCGATCGCCTGCGCACCGGCGAAGTCGACGTGCTGGTGGGCACCCAAATGGTCACTAAGGGGCACGACATCGCAGCGGTGACCTTGGTCGGCGTCGCGCTCGCCGATCAAAGCCTCGCCTTCCCGGACTTTCGCGCCTCGGAACGCACGTTCCAGTTGCTCGCCCAAGTCGCCGGCCGCGCGGGCCGCGCCGACACCCCCGGCAAAGTGATTTTGCAAACTTATCAGCCCGACCATCCGGCAGTACGTCTGGCGGCACAGCACGACTACGAAAGCTTCTACGCCGAAGAGATCCGAGATCGCGAAGAGGTAGGTTATCCCCCGTTCGCCCGACTGGTCAGCGTTCGCGTCCACGCCGGCGCCGAGGCCGACGCTCGCAGCACGACCCAAGTTCTGGCCGACGTCGCGCGCCAACACCAAGCCGTCAAGGATGGCGTAGTCCAGGTTCTAGGCCCGGCTCCCGCTCCCCTAGTCCGCCTGAGAGGCCGCTACCACTACCGTCTCCTGCTGAAATCCCCTGACCGAAAGCTCCTTCGCAGCGTATCCGCTCTCCTCGCCGCTCGCATCGACCAAGGGCTCCCCCCGGCCCACGCCACGCTGGATATCGACCCCATCTAGGATCACCAGGGGGATTGGGAGCGCCAATCGCGAGCGCTCATTCGGCGGCTTCTGGCGTGTTCTCGCTAGACGATGTCCGTGCGGCGTCTTCCGCCGCGAGGAAACCAAAGGTGAGCGCCGGGCCGATTGTGCCACCGGCCCCCGGGTAGGTGCGCCCCATCACCGACTCTGCCGAATTGCCGGCCGCGTAAAGGCCTGGGATCGACCGGCCGTCTTTTTTCAGCACGCGGCTGTGCTCGTCGGTGACGAGGCCGCCTTTTGTGCCGAGGTCGCCCGGATAGATCTGCACGGCGTAAAAGGGAGCGGTTTCGATCGGGCCGAGTGAACAGTTCGGTTTCACTCGGGGGTCGCCGTAGTACCGATCCTGCGCGCTCCAGCCACGGTTGAAGTCCGGGTCTTCGCCCTCGACAGCATGCTCGTTGAAACGGGTGATCGCCGTCTTGACGCTCGCTGTCGGAATCTTGAGCTGCTCACAGAGCTGATCGAGCGTCGCGGCCTTGTAGAGGAACTTCCCATCTCGATAGCGGCGTGGCAGCTGCTTGTCGGGCATGACCTTGCCGGGCGCCACAGGGCCTGCAATCGACGACTTGCGATAGGTCGCATCGAAAATGTGGAACCAACGGGGGTCCGCAGCGCCGGTCTTGGCCACGTCGTCGTACATCCCGTTGACCACATCGATGTACGGAGCCGCCTCGTTGGTGAATCGCTTCCCGTCTTGGTTGAGGAACAAGCCGTGCGGCAGGCTCTTCTCGACGACCAGCACCCAGGAGAAGGGCGATTTCGGCACCAGGGACACAGGCGTCCACCAAGCTTCGTCCATGAGAGCAAGCGCTCCCCCGGCGTCGTGTCCCATGCGAATCGCGTCGCCGGTGTTGGAGGGAGTGCCGGCCGTCCATTCTGTACTGATCGGATGCCGTTGATACTTCCGCCGCATCTCTAGATTGCGAGAAAACCCGCCGGCCGCCAGGACCACGCCGCGGGTGGCTTTCACACGAAGAGTCTTGCCCTCTTTGTTGAGCACCGCGCCCACGGCCCTGCCGTCTTCGAACACCAACTCTTCGACGCTCGTGTTGAGCCACACGGGGACATTGCGCTCCCTGAGTGACAAGAGAAGCCGGCCCATCAGCGAGTTGCCCGCGCAAAGCTTGGTGTCCCGCCCCCAGCGCTTCCGCTTGAAGTGGCGCAGCGCGTACAAGAACATCTGCCACGCCATGAACACCATCGTCGTGAAGCCGACGCCGATCGCGGCTTGTGCTTCCTTTGCGGTAATGCCGAACTTGCCGAGGATCTGCGACTGCGGGTGAGGTCGACGCAGCCGCATCAAGTCGTCCTGCAACTTCGCTCCGTCGAACGGCAGCGCGTCCATCGAGCGACCACCGGAACGCCCGCCCGGCGCCTCGGGGTAGTAGTCGGTGTACTTTGCCAGGGGGATGTACCGGACGTGGGTCTTGTCTTGCAGATACGCGAGCACCCGCTTGCTCTCGCGGATGTAAAGCCACAACCGATCGTCCGGCACCTCGCCCTTGGTGATGTGCTTCAGATACTCGAAGCCGTCCTCGTCGGAGTCGGCGATGCCTTCTCCCGCCATGCCGGGATTGTTCGCAACCCAGAGCACGCCGCCCGACATCGCCGTGTTGCCACCGTACAGCTCGCTCTTTTCGACGACGAGAACATCCAATCCGAGGTCGTGGCCCCGCACGGCCGCACCCATGCCGGCGGCTCCACTTCCCATCACGAGTAACTCTACGGTACGGTCCCACTCCGCCATGTAGGCGCTCCTTTGCTATAGGTCAGTTCGAAAAATAGAACATGTTCTAGCTGGGTAGCCATGTCAAACGCCCTGGTTGTTGCGGTGGGGGGTGCCTGGCGCTAGAAAAAGCAAACCTTTCCAAGGTGTTGAGCGGCTAGCCGCTCGGAGGTTGCACGGTGATTCGCCCGATACTCTTTTACCCAGACAAACGTCTCCGCGAGCCCGGCAAAGAGGTCGAGGTTTTCGATGCCGAGTTGCATCAACTGATCGAGGATATGGCAGAGACGATGTATGCAGCCCCGGGCGTCGGATTGGCCGCTCCGCAGCTCGGGATTTCTAAGCGCCTGTTCATCGTGGACGTCGCCAACGACGACGAGGAGCCGAGCGACCTTCGCGTCTTCATCAATCCGGAAATCATCGCCGCCGAGGGTGAAACAGTGTTCAACGAGGGCTGCCTCTCGTTCCCGGGTATCCGCGAAGATATCGATCGGGCCGAACGGATCACGGTCAAGGCGTTCGACACAGACGGGAAGCCGTTCGAGCTCGAAGCCGAAGGGCTCTTGGCGATCGCCATTCAGCACGAAACCGATCATCTCAATGGCGAGCTCATGATCGACCATCTCAGCGTGTTGCGCCGCCGGTTGGTGCACCGCGCAATGACCAAACGAGCTGCGGCCGACGCCGCGCAGTGACGGCCTGTGCGGACTATTTTTTTCGGCAGCCCCGACTTTGCGGTGCCTTGTCTCGAGGCGTTGCACGACATTAGCGACGTCGCCGTCGTCGTCTCTCAGCCGGACCGCCCAGCCGGTCGCGGGCTTGCGATGCGACCGCCCGCGGTCAAGAAGCGCGCGCTCGAGCTGGGACTCGAGGTGTGGCAGCCCACCAAGGTCCGGACGGCCGAGTTCGCAGAGAAGCTGCGAGCGATCGAGGCGGACGTAGCGGTCGTGGTGGCGTACGGCCGGATTGTCCCGCGCGCGGTGCTCGATGCGCCCAACGCCGGTTGCGTCAACGTGCACGCCTCGTTGCTTCCGCACTGGCGCGGCGCGGCTCCGATTCAATGGTCGATCGTCCACGGAGACGAGGAGACCGGTGTCACCTTGATGCAGATGGACGATGGTATGGATACGGGGCCGATCTTGGCGACCGCGTCGACCCCCATCGCACCGGACGACGACGCAGCGACGCTGAGCGATCGTCTCTCGAAGATGGGGGCCGAGCTCCTGCGCGAACAGCTGCCTCGTTACGTTTCCGGCGAGCTCACGCCTCACCCGCAAGACGAGGGGGCGGCGACGATGGCGCCCCTCCTGAAGAAGGGTCACGGTCGCATCGACTGGAACAAACCGGCTCGAGCGGTGCATAATCAGATCCGCGGCATGAATCCTTGGCCTGGCGCACATACGGTTCTCGGCGAGCGACGCATCAAGGTGCACCGTACGCTGGCATCGACGCTCGATCCCGAAGGAGCGCCCCCCGGTCAGGTCATCGCGCTCGACCCCGAAGGCATCCTCGTCGCGTGCGCCGAGGGCACCCTCGAGATTCAGGAGCTGCAGGAGAGCGGCCGCAAGAGGGTCGACGCGCGTTCGTTTGCGAGCGGGCGCGGCGTCGCCGTAGGCGATCGGTTTTCGCAGGGAGGCACCGACGTATGAAGATCTATACGAAGACTGGGGACACGGGCGACACGGGTCTCTTTGGCGGAGCCAGGGTGTCCAAGGCCTCACCACGGGTCGCAGCGTACGGCGAGGTCGACGAGCTGAACAGCGCCGTAGGTTGGGCGCGAGTAGCGGTCTCGACCTCAGAACTCGACGCGCTCCTCAATCAGATTCAAAACGACCTGTTCGAAGTGGGTGCGGAGCTCGGCTCGACCGATGACCGCAAGAAAAAGAGCGCGATGCCGCTCATTGCAGAGCCCCAAGTCGAGGCCCTCGAGCGCGCGATCGACAAGTATGAAGAAGGCCCGCCGGCGCTCACCTCGTTCGTCCTGCCGGGCGGCAGTGAGGGCGCGGCACGGTTCCACCTCGCGCGGTGCGTGTGTCGGCGTGCCGAGCGCTCGCTCGTGGCGCTCGGGGCAGACGAGAACCTACGCGGAGAGCTCTTTCGGTACCTCAACCGCTTGAGCGACCTACTCTTCGTTCTGGCGCGCTACGCCAATCACGTAGCCGGCGTGCAAGACATCCCCTGGAAGGGGCAGGGCGGCTAGGGCACGTCGTCGGGATCGAGCGCGAAGTCACGCGTCCCGACCCGTCCGTCTGCGAGCACGTCGCCGGGTAAGTCGAGGCCCTCCCTCATTTCCTCGATTGCCTCGTACAGTACCGCTCGCTCGGCGGACAACTGGCGGATGATCGTGGACCCCCACTGGCGTTTCGCCCGGATCCTGATCGCCGTCCAGGTGCGCCGAACCAATTCGAGATAGACCAACGCCAGCGCGCCGCCGAAGGCGCCGATGAGGAAGGTCATGACGCCAGCCGCCCACGGCGCGCGAGGTATCCCCGCGAACGAGTTGTGTAGCTCTATCTGCCCCAAGCCGACGAGCAGGGCGGCCGTCAACCACGCGAGCGGGAACAGGACGAGACTGGCGAGGAGCTTCACGGTAGCCGTGTCTTTGTACTGCTTTGAGGCCACTCTGGAGATGAAGTCGGTCAGGAAGTAGGGCGCCGCGTTGATCAGCGACCCCAGCACGAGGACGGGAGGAAACACCAAGAACACGACCGCTGCTTGAGCCGTCAAGAGCACGGGGAGCCACTTGGACTCGATGCGCGGCGGCTTGTCGAGGTCGTCGTCTTCGAGCTTCACCTCGAGGAGCGCATGGTCATAGGCCGTTACCCGATCGAGCAACGCCTGCACGCTGTCGGGTTCGGTTTGCAGGCGCGCGAAGTAGGCCGTCCAGACCCTCGCCATCCCCAACGTGCGCTCCACCATGTTCGGCGCCCTGAGGCTAGCGCCCGCTCGCTTGGCCCGTTCTGCTCGCATGAGCGTCCGCACGCGGTGCATCAGTTGGTTGAGCTCCCAGCTTTCGGTTGCGTGAGTGACCTCCTGCAGGACGGGTTCGAGCACCCGCATCAGCTCGCCGCTGCGGGTGCGTAGCGCCTCGGCGTCGTCCTCGGGAATCGGCGCCAACAGCTCGTGTGGCAGCTCCAGCGGCGCATGGAACTCGACCAGCGCGTCCGAACGGAAGGCGGTCTTGTTGTCATAGTGAAGTCCGACCGGGACGATCACGGGGGGAACGCCATTCTCGTCGCAGAGTTGCTTGGCGCGGTAATACAGCCGCGCCGCGCCGGTTTTGAGCTCTTGAAGAAACGGATCGTCGTGGCTGACCCCTTCTGGAAACAGCGCCGCGAATCCGCCATCGCACACCGCCTGTGCCATCGCGTCGAGGCTCTGCCGGTTGCCCTTTCGTCGCGTTTCATCGTCTGCATTTTTCAGATCGGATGCGCGATAGATGGGGACGGTGCCGAGCGCGCGCATGAGACGGCCGACGAAAGGCCACCTGAAGAGCCCATGACGCGCGCCAAATACCACGCGGCGAGGGAAGCAACTGATGATGAGGGCGGGATCGACCAGCCCGTTGGGATGCCACGCGATCAGGATCCCACCGCCCGTCTCTGGGACGTGCTCCAGCCCGCTCACCTCGACGCGACGAAAGAACAAGCCGACGAGAAAGCGCTCGACACGTACCGCGTTGCTTCTGGTGACCTCCATCTCCCTATACTATCCCGAGCAAAAGGGGGCTGTCCCCTTTTCACGATACGCGCTAGACCCGGCGGGCTATGAGAACCGGTCTTGCGTTGATTCTACCAATGGTGCTCGTCGGTCTCGGCGCGGGATGCAGCAAGAAGACGGACGAGGTAGCCGTCGAGCCTGAGCCAGTTGCTCCGACCCCTCCGGTGGCCCCAGTGGAAGAGTACGTGGGCACCGAAGTCTGTGGTTCGTGCCACGAGAGCGAGCACGAGGGTTGGCTGGGGTCGCATCATGAGCTTGCGATGCAGAAGGCGACACCGGAGACGGTGCTGGGCGATTTCGATGGCGTCACGGCGAAGTACTACAAGGAGACCGTGCGCTTCGTACGCGACGGGGATGCGTTTGCCGTCGAGGCCCTGGGCGCGGATGGAAAGCGGGGACGCTTTCCGGTGATCTACACCTTCGGTATCGAACCGCTGCAACAGTACTTGGTCGAGGTCGAGCCGGGGAGGTTGCAGTCGTTCCTCTTTGCTTGGGATACGCGGACAGAACAAAACGGTGGCCAGCGTTGGTTTCACCTTCAGCCCGACGAGTACGTCGAACCCGGTGATCCGCTCCACTGGACCGCGCCGAGTTACAATTGGAACTACAGCTGCGCCGACTGTCACTCGACGGCGGTGAAGAAGAACTATGATCGCGCGTCGAAGCGCTACTCGACCGAGTACTTCGAGATCAATGTCGGCTGTGAGGCGTGCCATGGGCGTGGCTCGCGGCACGTCGCACTCGTCGAAGCGAAGGCGAAACGCCGCCCCTCCGATACCGGCTTCAGCCGCCGTCTTCCGGTGCCGGAGAAACGGAAGTGGTCGTTCGTCGGGGGTGGCGATATTGCCGTGCTTGCAACGTCCCAGCCGAGCGACGAGCTCGAGTCTTGTGCGCCTTGTCATTCCCGTCGCGCCGACCTGGGCGGGGCGGGGAGCGGCTATCACGACCGGTACCGCCTCGCAGTGCTCGACGAGGCGCGCTACTTCGATGATGGCCAGATTCAAGACGAGGTCTACGTCTATGGCTCGTTCCTGCAGAGCAAGATGCACGCGGCGGGGGTGGTGTGTAGCGACTGCCATGACGGACACAGCGCGAATCTCCGAGCGGAGGGCAACGCGTTGTGCACCCGCTGTCACAAAGCCGATGCCTTCGATCGACCAGAACACCACTTTCACGAGTCCGGATCGCCGGGCAGCCTTTGCACCGACTGCCATATGCCGGAGCGCACTTACATGTTGATCGACGATCGTGCGGACCACCGCTTCGGGCTTCCGCGTCCCGCTTTGGCCGCAGCGATCGGGGCACCGGATGCTTGCACCGGTTGCCACACGAACCAGAGCCCCGAATGGGCGGAGGGTCACATCGAGCAGCACTTCGAGACGCGCGCCGACGATACGTTTGCCGAAGTGCTTCACGCAGCGCGCATGCAACGGCCGGAAGGCGAGCCGGGCCTCGTCGAGCTCGTCGCGCTTGGTTCAGCGCCCGCCATCATCCGCGCGACTGCACTACTCGAGCTCCGCAACCTCGCTTCCCCGGCACTGCCCGCCTTGTTGATGCGCACAGCGCATGACCCGAGTCCCATCGTCCGCCGCACCGTTGCCGTCGCCGCGCGCGAGCTTCCGTCCGAGCAGCGTGTCGAGATCGTCCGCGAGCTGCTTCGCGACCCGGTGCGCACGGTTCGCATCGAAGCGGTTGCCACGCTGCTCGGAACCCACGCAGGCCGGTGG
>JAUXFZ010000346.1 GCA_030622585.1 Myxococcales bacterium | reverse complement strand
CTGACACTGGCACTGGCACTGACACTGGCACTGACACTGGCACTGGCGGAGGGCGGGAATACGGACATCTGTTCAGTAACCTGTTAGGCTTCGGGCGTGATTGGGAGGCTTGAGGGGACGATCGGGGATCGGGAGGGGGATGGCTCGGTCATCGTCGATGTGAATGGGGTCGGGTACGAGGTGTTTTTGCCTGTTGGGGCGGAGGGGCGCGCTGGGTCCGAGCCCGGGCAAATCGTCACGCTTCACATTCACACGCATGTGCGTGAAGACGCGATGAGCCTGTTCGGGTTTGCGACCGCAGAGGATCGCGCGGCTTTTCGCGCCTTGCTCAAGGTAAGCAGCATTGGGCCCAAGCTGGGGCTCTCGATCATTGGCGTCATGAACGCGTCCGAGCTTCAAGACGCCATCGCGCGCCAAGACAAAACCGCTTTCAAAGGGATTACGGGCGTTGGCAAGAGGACGATCGAACGCATTCTGCTCGACTTGGAAGGCAAGCTCGACTTCGCACCAAGCGGCCAGACCGGGGTCCGGCTCCGGGCGGTTCCAAGCGCGGCGGGCTCTGCAAGTGACGCGGTCGTGGGTGCTCTGGTGCAAATGGGATACAAGCGAAGCGAGGCAGAGGCCGCAGTCGGGGGCGCAAGCGGCACGTCGGGCGACGACAACGTCGAAGGCTTGTTGCGCGCTGCGCTGTCGGCATTGTCATGAGTGAAATGGAAGCCAGATCCAACGAAAACCTGAGCATCGGCGAGCAGCCCGATGACCGCACGCTCGACCGGAGCCTCCGTCCATCGCGGTTCGAGGACTTCGTCGGCCAAGACGGCATCAAAGAGAATCTGCGAATCTTCGTCGAGGCAGCGAGGCGGCGCGGCGAGCCGATCGATCACACCTTGTTCTGCGGGCCTCCTGGGCTCGGAAAGACCACGCTGGCCTTGATTTTGGCCAGCGAACGAGGGGTCACGCTCCACTCTGCCTCCGGTCCGGCGATCGAGCACAAGGGCCAGCTCGCAGCGCTTCTCACCAAGCTCGAGCCAAACGACGTCCTGTTCATCGATGAGATACACCGGCTCAGCGCCGTGGTGGAAGAGAACCTCTACACGGCAGTCGAGGATTTCCGGATCGACATCGTCAACGGCGATGGTCCGTATGCGCAGACGCTCCAGCTTCCACTGAGCCCGTTCACTTTGATCGGCGCGACGACTCGAACCGGGCTTCTAACCAACCCCATGCTTTCCCGATTCGGGTACGTGGCGCGTCTCGACTACTACCCGGACGACGCACTGCGCACGATCATCGAACGGAGCGCACGATTGCTCGATTTTGCCATCAGCGCCGAGGCCGCGCACGAGCTCGCGCGCCGGTCCCGCGGCACGCCCCGCATCTCCAATCGGCTGTTGCGGCGGTCCCGCGACTTCGCAGAGGTGTTGTCGGACGGCAAGCTCGACGCCGAAACCGCGCGCGAAGGACTCGATCGTCTCGACGTCGACGACGCGGGCCTCGACCAAATGGACCGACGTTATCTCACGGTGATCATCGATCACTACGACGGCGGGCCGGTCGGAATCGAAACCTTGGCGGCCGCGCTCAGCGAGCCGCGAGATACGCTCGAAGACGTATATGAGCCGTACTTGCTCCAAAAGGGCCTTTTGGCGCGCACGGCGAGGGGACGCGTGGCGACCCGGCATGCCTTCGAGCACCTCGGCAAAAAGCAGCCAGCTGGCAAGCAATCCGGCCTGTTTTGAGCCATTTGTGAAGAATCCGCACTCCGGTGGCTGCACGCTGTTAGAGTCGACCCCCCATGAATTCCAGCCGTGGCGCGGCCGAAGAGGGCCTTTTCCGGTCCGCTGAGCGCTGGGCACCTGCCGACGCCGAGATTTGGGGGCGCTGGCGGGAGTCGCTTCGCGCCGAGCAACGCGCCGACGCGCTGTTGCCACTGCAGGCTGTGCTGTCCGGGCTCGTGGCATTTCGTCATCTAGAGAACCACCGGTTGCCAGCGCCGGGGACCGATTTTCGCCCACACCTGCACGCAGCGCACGTCGCATATGACTGGGCGCTGCAGCTCGTCGCTCAACTGACTAGCGACGACGCCCCCGGGCGGCGACTGCAAACAGCGGGTGACCGGTTGGGCGAACCCGAGTCGTCTTTGCGCGCGCTCGAACGCTCGCTGACCGATGCGCGTTGGGTGAGCGAGCGCTTCTTGGAGCTGTCGGTAGTTGACGCGGGTGCGTTTCAAGCGAGCTGTGACCTATTTGTGCGCGAGCTAGCACGGAACCCGTTCTTTGAACCGCCCGAAGCCCTCGAATTCTCGAACATCGCGGAGTTGGTCGGCCCCGAAGAACTGGCGCCGGAGCTCGAATCTTGGAAAGGCGACGCGGCCGAGATGAGAAGCCTCGTCGCGTTCTTGACGCTGTTGCGCAGCCATCGGTTCTTGGGCATCGCCGCGCGCCAAATCCCTAACTACGACGGCGCCCACCGGGCGCACGTCGTGGTCGCCACGGTTCGCGGAGAGCTTGGTACGCTAGCCCGGCTTCTCTTGACACAGGGAGTAGAGACTGTGGCCGAGGAGCTCGAAGAGGGGCTGCTCTCGCTCGACTGGGCGTTGCCTGAGCTAGATCCCGAGGGTGGCTACGCGCTGCCAACCGAGCGGATGCAACACGGAATTCGTGAGGTCCGCACAACCGTAAAAAATGCCGCCAAGCAGCTACGGAGCAGCCAGGGTCGCCCGATTCGCGAACCTCGCAGGGAACGCAAGAGTGAGCGTGTGCCGAAAAACAATCATCACGACATCTGGGCATTCCGGTTCATCTTGCGAGCGTTCGTCGCGAAGGCATCGGTTGCTTCGGTCGGCGCGGACGATTGGAGCGATGCAGATAGCCTCGAGTTCGTCGCAGAGTTCGTCCGCCACTTCCGCGCGTTCGGCCCACGCTTGAGTCGCGCGACTGACTACCCGCGCCGCGGGCCGCTGACCCGTGCGGTGAGTCCACTGAGTCGCCGGGAGGCTGTCGGCGCGCAAAGCCTCGAGCTCGCAGCACACGAGTGTCTCCTCTTTCTCGAGCACCTCGACGGGGCGTTGGACAAGGGGCCGCAATCGATGTTGGCTCCGTTCGACAAGGGCAAGGCGGCAGCCGAGCTCCGGGCTTACCTCGCAGCAGCCAGGGACCACACGGCGACTGACCGTGCTGCTGCCGGCGCATTTGGATTGACCGACCCCAGTCGCGCGCACGCGGGCTAAACGACGAACCCCAATGCCGCGAAGGTCCGTTCGATGACCCAAAACGCGGCAAGTGATCCGATGATGTAGGCAGGCACGGTGCGGTTGCTCTGCCAACTGGAAGGAAGCACGCGACGAATGACGGCAAAGCTCAGCCCGGCCGCAGCGATGACGCCCAGTTGGCCGAACTCGAGGCCGAGATTGAAACCGAGAAGAGCGAGTGGGATTTCGTCGCTGGGAAGACCCGCGTCGAACAGGACGGAGGCAAAGCCGAGGCCGTGAAGTAGCCCGAGCGCTCCCGGAAGCGTCCAAGGGTTCTTCCATACCGCACCGTGTTGCCCCGACTCGATCTCGAGCGCCAGGACTATGATCGTGAGGGCAATCGCCGCTTCAACGAACGCCATGGGGACCGACACGATCCCGAGGACCGAGAGGGCCAGCGTAAGGCTGTGACCCACGGTGAACGCGGTGACAGCAGCGATCAGCCGGCGATGCCAACCAAAGAGGACCAAGAGACCGAGGACGAACGTCAGGTGGTCCCAGCCGGTGAGGAGGTGACTGACGCCGAGCCACAGGTACTCGAAGAACGAATGCGATTCGTCTTCCTGGGTCGTTATCGTCAGCTGGGGCGTTGCGGTGTCGAGGATCGCGTGATGAACACCCCCGTCGCCGCGGACGACGCGCACGACAACATTGATGCTCGAGTCCGAAAGGCCGTCCACACGCACGACGGCGCCTACCATATCGGGCGGGTCGCAGCGGAGCTCGGTGGTCCCCTCGATCGCGATGTTGTCCTCGGTCTTGTGGCGCTCGGGGGGTCCCAATGTCGTGCAGGACTCCGGAACCCGGGGTTGTAGCAATTGTCCGGTGGGCCGCTTCAGTGGCGCGCGCCAGCGCATCGTGACGTTCCCGCCGGAGTGATGCTCGAAGGAAAGG
>JAUXFZ010000396.1 GCA_030622585.1 Myxococcales bacterium | reverse complement strand
GAACCGCTTCGTCGCGGCGAATCTGCGCCTGGTGGTTTCGATCGCCCGCCGTTACAACCGCGGCCGGCTCCCGCTCATCGACCTCATCCAAGAGGGCAACATCGGTCTGATGAAGGCCGTCGAGCGCTTCGACCACAACCGTGGTTACCGCTTCAGCACCTACGCTTCCTGGTGGATTCGCCACGCGATCAGCCGCGCGCTTGCCGACAAGGGCCGTGCGGTTCGTATCCCGGTGCACATGCTCGACACGTACAACCGTGTGGCGCGTGCGACCCAGGCCATCGCGACCCGGACCGGCATGGAGCCGACGCCCGAAGAGCTCGAGAAGGAGACCGGCATCGCTGCCGAGAAGCTCGAGAAGATCAAGGGCTACTGGGCCGAAACCCCGTTCTCGCTCGACCGTCCGGTCAACGATGAGGACGGCCGCAAGTTCATCGACTTCCTCGAAGAGGAAAACGTGCCGACGCCGTACGAGCAGCTCGTCTCCCGCAAGTGGAGCGACGAGGTGCGCAGGCTCCTCGACACGCTGACTCCCATGGAGGCCCGCATCCTCCGTTGGCGCTTCGGCCTCGACGACGAGGACGAGCTCACCCTCAAGGAAATCGGCGACAAGTACAACCTGTCCCGCGAACGAATCCGGCAGCTGCAAGAGCAAGCGCTGGGGAAGATCCGGCGACAGATCAAGGAGTAGGCGACCACGCCAACGAAGACGACGCGCCGGCGAGGGAAACCCCGCCGGCGTTTCCAATTCACTGGCACTGGCACTGTCGCTGGCACTGTCGCTGCTACTGGCGCTGCTACTGGCGCTGCTACTGGCGCCGCCTACTGCCGCCCACGCCGGGATCGCGGGGCCGGCACCGGGTTGCCGGTCTTGAAGGCCAACCAGTGCAGGACGTCCAGCGACGACAGGAGCCCTACGATCTTGCCGGCAGCATCGACGACGGGAAGTCGGTGGATGCCTTCGTAGGCCATCAAGGCTGCAGCTTTCGAAAGCGACTCGTCCTCGTGCAGCGTGAACGACACCGACGTCATGACGTCCCTCACTCGGCCCTCGGGCGTCACACCGTGCCGGAGCAGGTCCGTTTTGGAGACTACGCCCACAGGTGCGCCCGAATCATCGACCACGGGCGCGCCGCTATAGCCACCATCGAGGAGGCAGCTCGCCAACGCGGGTAGGCTCACGTCCTCCGCGACACACTGCACGTTGAGGCTCATGATCCGCGACACCGGCGTGCAATCGGCCCGCTCGTGCAGCTTGCGCACAAAGCCTTCCCGCACTCCGGCCGCCAGGGCGCGGCGCAGAGACTGCCGCGGTGTCGGTGCGCTGCTCTTGTAGCAATGCAGCACCCCGCTCCGCTCCTCCCTGTCGAAAGACAGCCCGATGTACTCCTCGCAGTCGACGCACTCGTTCACGCGCACCGTGCGCATCTGCCGCGGGCAGTAGACCGTAGAGAACGACGACGTAGTCCCATCCGCCGCCAACGTCTGACGGACGCGAATCTCGAGCTCGCAGTACGGAGCCTTTGACGTCATCGTAGTCCCTGATCAGAGGATACGCGGGAACGGGTGGCAGGGCCAGGGACCGTATCGGGGACAGTGGGAGTGCCAGCGCCGGAGGCAGTGTCTCGCCCGGAGGCGTGGGCGAGGCTCAGCGTCGGGGTTACGGGGCGGCGTAGTTGGCTAGCGCTCTCACGATGTCGTCGGCGAGCTGCTTGGCGTCTCTGTGCCGCCCGGCGATCCCGTTCGCCAAGAAGCTAAACGCCACCGATCTTTCTGGCTCCCCTAGGACGTAGCCCGACAGCGCGATCACGTCCCGCAACGTTCCCGTCTTAGCGCGCACCATTCTGGGACGCGGAAGGTCCTCGAGACGCGACTTCAGCGTGCCGTCGGAACCGCCGACGGCGAGGAGAGCGACATACTCGGCGCGAATGGCCGGGTCGTGATAGGCGGCGAGCAAGGTCTGTGTCAGATGGCGGGGAGCAACGCGATTTCCATCGAAGAGACCAGAACCGTTGACCATGACGAGGCCCTCGGTGTCGACGCCGTTCTTCATGAGCTCTTCGCGTACGACGATGGCGCCCTGCGCGGAGGTGCCTGGCTGCTGCGCCTGTGCGCCCATGATTTTCAGTATCATTTCGGCCGCGAAGTTGTCGCTCCACTTGCCTACTGAATACAGCAGCGAGCTGAGGGGAGCGGACGGCATGTCGGCTATCAACGGCTGCCGCTCGGGTGCCAACCCGTACTCCACGACCAGGTCTCCCCCGACGCCAGCCTTCCTCAGCGCGCGCACCAGCAAGCTCGCTGCATAGGTCTTCGGATCCGGCACGCGCCGACGGTAGTACAAGGTTCGAACCTGCTTCGGAATCGCGCCATCGACACGAACCAGGAGGTGGCCGTCGTCTGTCAGCCTGTGGTCGATACGAGGCGTCGGTGGGCCTCCCTCGGTCGTCACGGTGCGGTTGTCGATCCGCACGTACTCGTCGGCCAGCACTCGGACGTGGCCCGGTCCATCGATTTTGGGCCCGGGACTGAGGTGCACCACGTAGCTGTTTCGATTCACCGCGAACGCTGAGATCGCGGCCCGAAAAGACGCGGCCTCCTTTGGCTGCTGTTCGAACGCCGGAGGCAGGATCTGGTCGTCGAAGTAGCTATCGTCGATGATGATTCGATCGACGGTGTCTACCCCTCGCAGATGCATGGCCTCGCCCAATGCAGCCAGCCCGGCGTATCCCAGGCTCGGGTCACCGGACGGCCGCAGCACCAACCGAGTCACATGCCCGTTTTCGATCTTGCCCTCGACCTTGGTGGCGGCGCGAAAGGTGGGTCCAAGCCGCCACAGGGCCGCCGCTGACGTCAGGAGCTTTTGGTTGGACGCCGGGTTTCGCGGGCGTTCGGGTCGATTGCGGTACAGTTCCTCCGCATCGTGCAAGCGAACGACGTGAATCCCAAGCCCCCCGCCAAGCCCGGCCTGCCGTACGAGGCTCGCGATCGTCTGCGCAAGCGGCTCGGGCCCCTTGGCGCGCGCACCAGGGCTCACGACCAGCAGGCCCACGATCGCGAAACAAAGAAGCGCTCGGTGCGCCATCGTCTGCAGCCTAGCAGCGCCCTGGTTCTGGGCCTAGTGATCGGCCTTGGCTGCACAAAGCCCGAGGTTCGCGACCCGAACGCTTTGGTCGTGATGCTCCCCCGGGATGCGGAACAGCTCGACCCCCGCTTTGTGAGTGACCCCTATGGCCTGCGCATCTCGCGGCTTCTTTTTGCTTCGCTGGTGACGATCGATCCGAGGACACTCGATGTGATTCCGGACCTCGCGGAGTCGGTGACTGCAGCGAGCCCGACGCGGTTCGAGGTGCGGCTCCGCGACGGGCTGCGCTTCAGCGACGGCAGCCCCTTGGACGCACGAGACGTGGTGGCCACCTTCGAGGGCGTCGTCGATCCGAGCCTCCGAAGCCGCTACGCGCATACCTATCAAAGGATCGCTGAGATGCGAGTGCCCGACCCGCGGACGATCGTCTTCATCCTCCGGGAGCCCCACGCCACCTTCCTCACGGACCTCGAGCTTCCGATCGTCCGGAGCGAGGACGCGTTTCGACGGGTCGCAACGCCCGATAGCCCGTTGCCGATCGGCGCGGGCCCCTTCCGTCTGGTCAAGCGCGAGCCAGGGGTTCTCGAACTCAGCG
>JAUXFZ010000199.1 GCA_030622585.1 Myxococcales bacterium | reverse complement strand
CACGAGCGAGCGCGCGCGTCCTCGAGAGGGTGAGACGTCCGATCCGCCCCCCCACGGCGAGTCTCGATGACCAGGCGTTTCAAGCCGCTTGCATTCGTTGCGGGTTGTGCGGAACGGTCTGCGAGAATGGGTGCATCCGCTTCTACGGGTTGGATGAATCGAAGTGGGGCGCGTTTACCCCCTACCTCGATGTCCGGCGGCGATCGTGCACGCTGTGCATGCGCTGTACCAATATTTGTCCGACGAATGCCCTGACGGCGGTCGAGGACGATCTCGATGTGATCGCCAAGGAAGTGAGAATGGGTACCGCCGTCGTCGACCCGGACCGCTGCATTTCATACTTGGGTCGCATTTGTGGCTATTGCTACGACGCGTGCCCGCTCCCACAGATCTCGATCAACCTCGTCCCGAAAGCTAAGCCCGTCATCGTCGAAGACGGCTGCGTCGGCTGCGGGCGCTGCGTGGAGCTCTGTCCCCAAAGTCCCACCGCCATCGACGTTTGGAGGGACCTTGCCCATGCCTAGTCGAACCTTTGTGCCGGGCGCAAAATGGAAGTGGGCGCGCCGTCTCACCCAGACGTTCGCCTTCATTGCGATCTTCGGGGCGCCTTTTCTCGGAGGTTGGCAGCGCCTCGATCGCGCTGATTTGGCGACGTGGGACCGGGGCGATGCCGAGCTGCCCCTGATCGTGCGAGAGGCGCTTCCGATGAAGCAGGCCCCGCGACGAGCCTATGAAGCCAACCAAATGATGGGAGGCGGCGTCGCCGTCGATTACCTCTCCGTTCCGACCATCGATCCCGTCGCAGGGGCGCTGTCCTTGATCAGCTCGGGCGCATCGCTCCGAATGCTGGTCGCTCTCCTCCTCCCGCTGTTGCTGGCCGTGGTGGCTGGCCGCGCTTTCTGCGGATGGTTTTGCCCTTTTGGCACGCTTGCGCGCGGCATGCGGAGCGTTCTCAACCGCATTGGGTGGCGCCAGTATTCGATACCCGAGAATCGCGCCCTCCGCTGGGTGCTGTTGGCGGTCGGGTTGTTGGCCAGTCTGTTTGGCGTCCACTTGGTCGTCTATCTCGCGCTCCCTCACTTGCTCTTACAGCAATCGGTCTACTCGGCCTGGCTGCTGGGCGGAGGAAGCGCCGTCCTCGGACTCTTGTTGGGTCTCCTGGTGGCGGGGCTTTTCCTGGGCCCTACGACGTACTGCGCAACCTTGTGTCCCACGGGTGCGGTGCTGGGCGCGGTCAGTGGTCGTCGGGTCGTGCATCTTCAGATCGCGGCGCCTTCGGACTGCGGAACATCGTGCGTACGATGCGACATGGGCTGCTGGATCCAGCTCGACCCAGCGTCGGGGGATCCGGGCAATGACTGCGACCTCTGCGGTCGATGCACTCAAGCTTGCAAGCGAACGAATTTGCAGATCGGTTTGGGCAAGGGCCCCCTCAAGGTCCGCGCGGACGCCGCACTGTGGATGCTCGTGGTGACGTCGCTTCTGATGCCGCAACACGCAGCGGCCCAATTCGAACGTAAGCCCGAGGTCGTGTTGGCCGCAGAAACTCAGCAGGGCGGCGTGATCGTGGCGGCGGAGGTGATCGATATGAGGGGCGTGAAGCTGGGGATCGATTCTCTGCAGCGGCATACCGGGGTCGATGTCTCCGTCTTCATCGCCAAGGGAACCCCAGCGGGACCCGACGAAGATGGCCTGCTTCCCTCGCGAGAGATTTACGAAGGCCCGGTCACCGTGCGCTTGGTCGACAAAGACGCCGATGAGCTCGCAACCCTCGTGTTCGAGGCGCCCAACAGCCCCATGTCGGCGCAGGGACGTTCGATCTACAGGAAGCGGGTCGAGGTTCGGCTGGCCGCCGGCGATCGGATCACGATCGACCCCGTGCAAGGCTGGTTCGCGGAACCGGTTTCCTGGGTGATTCCCCCGCAAGGTGTCGACGGCTCTCCTGCGACCGTGATTGGCTTCCTGGGCGCGGCAGCCCTGACCTTCATGGGTTTGCTTTCCCTGGCCCTCGCGCTTGGACGGCGGTCACACCAGCACGCCTGACGCGAGCTACGGCGTCCGCAGTGTAATCATCGCGTAAGCCCAGTGTGTAGCGATATCGTGCCCAAGGTTTCGGGCGCCCTGGTTGGGGATGAACACCGCGTAGCCTCCCGACAACGATGCCCATTGGACAAACCTCCATTTGACGAGGGCGTCGATCTCCTGGCCCAGGTTGCGGGTCGTGTTGTTCACGTCCTGGCCGAGCGTGAGCCCCGGTGCGGCCGCCCATCGCGCGCTCGGGTCGGCAAGCGCCAAATTGAGGACCTCGATCTTGAGGCCTACGGGCGCCTTGGGTGCCGTGATCCCGGCGGCGAGGTGACCGTCGATCAGGTTGCGGAGTCCGAACAGATCGGCGGCACCGTAAAACTTATGGTTTGTCGGAAAGAAATTGTTGAACTCGTTGACCTTCCCATCCTGGGAGGCGCCGCTTGCGTACGCGAAGCCCCCATAGATCGTCGGCTTGAGCTTCGCCTCGAAGGTGTACTGGACGTCCCCCGACACTGCGAAGGCGAAGAAGGACAGGTCATTCTGCTTGCCTCCCTGGAACGTGAGCTCCCCGGTGTACTTCAACCTGTCCACGGGAACGCCGGTGACGTAGACGCCTGGCGACACGATGTCGTTCTTCACGGGCAGCGGCAGGAACGAGCTAGGACGATCATGCCGATACAGTACGTACCCCTCCAACCGCATCGCAGCTCCGTGTTTGTAGATCGCGTTCACCGTCGCGAGGTACGAGCCGTTGTTTCGCACGGTCACGGGCGGCGTCACGCTGTCGTCGACGAAATTCTGTTGACTCGCCAGGATCGAGCCAAAGGCGTCGACCTCGACCTTGTCGCCAAAGAAGCCATGAAGCCGGAGCGCATCGAAGGAGCGGGCGCCCATCAGCCAGTCGAGGGCACCGATCATGCGCTGGTTGCCGTAGTTGATCTCCTGACGGCCGACGCGAACGTACCCTCGCTCGTCGTTGCCGAACTCCAGAATGCCCTGGTGCAACGCGAACGAGCCTCCGTCATCGAACCCTGGACGTGTTCCGAACACACGCGCGTCTTGGATCTGCATCATCACTCTTAGAAACTTCCACTGCGCATCAAGACCCAGTCGCACACGGCTGGTGACGAAGTGAAGGCTCTTTGCGGCTTGCACCCCGTTTCCGTACACGTTCGCTCGCACCTCTGGCCGGAAGCGGGCCTCGAGCAAGGGCGTGAGGGTGAAGTCGCCCATCTTGATCGAGAGGGGATTCTTCCCGAAGGTCACCTTGGGTTCGTCTTCATCCTCATGAGCCTCGTCGGGCTCGTCTTCGTGCAGCGGCTCCGGGGGCCGAGTGAAGGTCTCGGGCTGCCGGGGCTCGGTTTGCGCCGATGCTATTCTCCAGCCACCCGCCGAAACGATCAGGATCATCAGAAGGATTGGATACTTGGTTCGATGGTTCATGGCCTGGCGTCTCCCGTGCAATGCTCGGGCCAGGAGCCCAAGCCGCAGCTTGCTCGTCTCCCGGCCTGGCAAACAGCGGTCTACAGCGATCTCGGTTGCCGAACGCGGAAAGTATCGCGTGCCGGTGCGCGCAGCCGTTGCGTTGCCGAGCCATAGAGCGCAGAAGATTCGGCCTCTTAGCAAACAGGCAGGCGACCCTCGTTCGCATCAGGCGGGCTTTCTCCGTGTTTCCGTCCTGCGCCACTGCGTCGGCGAGTTCTTGCGGTCTGGCCGGTGATGCCGCGCACAGTTTGGAGCACCGATGATCCGATGTGCCGCCCGGTTTGCGCGATCGGCGTTGAGGTTTCGGCCCCACTTCTGTTAGAAGTCGCTAGTCCTCGTGCCTGTCCCGTTTTGCGGAACCCCATTTGGAGAGGTAGTCATGCGCGTCATCATAACCACTGGATTGGTGTTTGCCGTCAGCCTTTGCTTCATCGCCTGCAGCGATGATGGGCAGGGAGGCACAGGAGGAACCGCGGGCGCTGGAGGCGTCGGAGGCGTCACTGATTTCCCGCTCGAGGGGTTTACGGTGGCGCCACCGACCGTCGGTGAGGAGTTCAAAGAGAAGACGAGTCACGCGGACAAGCTCGCGGATCTTCTCGGGGAAGCCGAGGTGCCTACGGCGCTTGGCGGAGCGTTCATTCAGCTCTCGAGGGCATACCTCTCCGGACGCGAGGCGGAGAGCGATCTGGAACGGTCGGCTTTTGCGATCCTGGATGCAACGACGCTGGAGGTTCGCGAGTCCATCGCTCGCACGGTAGACGGCGTGGACGCCCTGACGAGCGCAGACACAGATAGATTGTACGGCGGAGCCTTCGTCGATGCAGCTCCAAGCGCGGCCCTCACGACAGATGTGCTTGCGGCCGCGGTTGCAGGTGAACTCCGCGCAAGGCTCAGTCTCGAAAGGTACGGCATCGCGGACCCGAGTGTTTGTGTGGATGCCGAACGACCTGGATTGCCGAGAGTCACCCTGTGCCCAGACATCGATGTCGACTTCGATGGCTTTTGCAACGCGATGTGCCGGATCGCGACGCCGTCCTTGGCTGCGCCGATTCGCACTACGGGGTTCATTCCTGCTCTCGGCGCGGGCCAGCATGTGCCCGCCGAGGTCCAACAGGAATGCACGATCGACCCAGACGGAGGCCCCGCAGTCTGCAGCACCGTCAGCGTCCCCAACTGCATCGGCGATTCCGGCGCTGGAAACGTCTGCCTTGCCGTTCCGACCGTTGTGGCGGGTGAATCGGTAACCCTCCAAGGGTTCAACTTTTTCGATGTGGATGCGGTCGTCTTGATCAGATCTCTTCCGCCACAGGCTCCGTTTACGCGCGAGGTCGCCGCCCACGTCTGTGGGGATATAGACATCGGCGCCGCCGTGCCGAACGACTGCGAGATCGACGATCTGATCACGTTTACAATTCCGAGCGACCTGGCGGTTGGCCAATACCGCCTATCCGTGAAGGTTCCCAACAATACCGGCGATCCGGTGCACGATTTGGAGAGCTACTTCAGCCTTCGCGGTCAACTCTTGATACAGGTGCTCCCGCCGTCCGACACAGAGTTCGAGCTTACGAGTGAAGAACTTCGCTGTATCAACGAGACGGGGCGCACGAGTCTCGGGTCCGACGAGATAGGGCTCCAGATCAACACTGTGCGGGTCGAGGCAGACGGCACTCTAGGCCCGTTGAGCACGGTCGACTTCGAGTTCGGCGACGTCGATAACGGGAACCGGAGGCGCCTCGATCGGCGTCACTTCCGCGATTCCGTGGGCACGGGTCTGGCCATCGCCATCATTGGATACGAGATAGACAACAGGGAAGCGTTCGAACAGAGCATCCGCACGTTCGCGGACGCATTCGCGGCGATTTTGACGAGCAACTGGGGTCTGATCTCCGCGACCGTGGGGACGGCAGTTGGCGGCGTTGCGACCATCTTCGGCGGCCCTGCAGTGGGCGCTGCCGTCGGCGCCGCGTTGACCTTCGCGATCAACTCGGTCGTGGCACTGTGGGCCCCTGCAGATTTGGTGATTCAGGACTCGGCCGGCATCCCCTTCCGACGCATGACCGAGCTCACGAGTCAGAACTTCCCCAACCCGACGACGGTT
>JAUXFZ010000197.1 GCA_030622585.1 Myxococcales bacterium | reverse complement strand
GGGAAGGCCTCGAGCGCGGCGATGAAGACCCACCCCGTAGCCCCCTGATCGTTGGGAATCTCGACGCGCGGGTTTTGTGACCAGCGATGGGTCACGCGATCGAGAGTGATGTCGAAACGAGGTTCTAGTCGAAGGGGCTTGGGGCTCGTGTGCAGCTGGACTCCGGTATCTCGGTCGGTCCACTCCTTGACGCGCTCCGCAAACCGAAGCTCAGGTCTTCCGGAGTCGTAGGTGTCCATGGCGCCGCGCACCGGAGTGAAGAACCACATCGAGCCCCCCACGTAGCGCCCCTCCGGAACGATCTGAACGATGCGGATCGCCAGCGGGACCAGCAGGAGCAGCACGCTGAAGCTGACCGCCGTGCCGGCGCGTTCGCGAATCCAGCGGCCCATCGCGAAGAGCGACGCCGGGACGGCGATCGCGACGGCCGGAAGCGTAGGCCAGGCCCAGTACGAATGGACCACCGCGCTCCACCGAAACGTCCAGTAGTGAATCAGTCCCGCGGCCAAGAAGGCGACGGGAACCAGGTCCCTCGCGTGTGCCGTCCCGCGGATTGCACGAACGCCCCACGCCATCGTCCACACAACGCAAAGTCCGAGCACCGGCATCGTGAACATCAACTCCGGCACAACCAATAGGTGCGTCCGAAATCGGCCCCAGGAGAGCGCCCGCCGTGTATTGAATGCCTCCGTCAACTCACCCAGGTTCCCGGCGACCACCTCTACCAGGACGAAATGCCCCGCGAAGAGCAGGGCCACCCATGCGCAGAACGCGGCCAACTGCGTGGGCGATCCGCTCGCACCTTGCGAGTTCCGTGGCCAGAAGAGCATCCAGGTCCAGTGCAGGGCTATGCAGGCGGCGACGTAATAGGCGGGCCAGTCCCAGCTCGTGGCGATCGCGAAGGCGGCTAGGAAGAGGGCGAAATCTAGGCGCCGCCAGGGGGGGGCGCGTGCCGCTCGGATGTAGAGGTAGAGGGTGAGCAGCGACCAGAAGATGAAGCCAGCCGAGTGGTTGGCCATGTTTGTGTAGATCGCGTTGATCGGGAGGGCGACGTAGATCGCAGCCGCCGCTACGGCATGGGCGTCGTCCCAGAGGCGTCGCACAACGGCGAACAACATGCAGAGGGCGGCCACACTCCAGAAGCCTGCGACCAGCCGGATCGAAGCCTCGCGATCGCCGAAGAGCTTCACGGCGGCGACGTTGTGCAAGTGCAGCGCGAGCGGCGCGTGCGTATAGAGTTGCTCCTTCTTGGGCGGGACGTTCGCGGTTTCGTACTGGAGCGGGAACAGAACGTCCCAACGCAATGTGTTGCGCGCCGCATTGTGGTAAGCAGAACCGTTCCAACCGTTGTGGCCGCGCGTCCATTGATCGGCGACGCCCCACACCGCCAAGAAGAGCTGCAGCGCAAGCACTACGGCAAAGGCATAGCGAACCGGCCTCCCCATCCCGGGGCAGTATGGCCGCTCGGGCCGGGCGCGTCAGCTTTCGAGAAGCCGGCGCGCGACGACGTGCGCCTGAATCTCATTGGCGCCTTCGAAGAGGCTGAGGACTCGCGCATCCACCAACAGGCGCGATGCGGTGTACTCCTCGGCGTATCCGTTACCGCCGTGAATTTGAACGTTTGCGTCCGCCGCTTCCCACGCGGCCCGTGTGGCCAAGAGCTTCGCCATGCCGGCCTGGAGGTCACATCGCTTGTCTTGGTCCTTTTCACGCGCGCTGAAGTAGGTCATCTGCCGGCCCGCTTGTATGCGGACGATCATCCGGCCGATCTTGCGAGCGACACGCGGGAACTGGAAGATCGGTCCGCCGAACTGCTCTCGGTCCATCGCGTACAGGATCGCGTCCTCGAGGGCCGCCTGCGCCACCCCTACGCCGCGTGCGGCGGTTTGAATCCGGGCGCTCTCGAAGGTGCGCATCAGCTGCTTGAAGCCCGCTCCCTCTTCGCCGCCCAGCAACGAGTCCGCCGACAGCTTGAAGTCTTCGAAGCTCAGCTCGTATTCCTTCATGCCGCGGTAGCCGAGCACTGTGATCTCGGTGCCGGTCAGGCCGTCGTCGACGAACTCGGCCTCGCCGTTGTCACCGGTGCGCCGGGTCTTGCTGGCAAGAAACATCGACAACCCGCGGTACCCTGGCTCGTCGGTGTTGGTGCGCGCCAGCACGGTCATCAAGTCCGCACGTACGGCATGGGTGATCCAAGTCTTCTGCCCGTTGAGCAAATAGCTGCCGTCGCTTTGTTTCACCGCGCGGGTTCCGAGGTGTGCGAGATCCGATCCAATGTTCGGCTCGGTGAACACCGCGGTTGAAAGCACCTCGCCTGCAGCGAGTTTCGGGAGCCACTTCTTTTTCTGTTCCTCGGTGCCGCCACCCATGATCAGCTCGGCCGCGATTTCCGAGCGCGTGCCGAGCGAGCCCACGCCGATGTAGCCTCGAGACAGCTCTTCGGTGACGACGCACATCGCAACCTTGCTCATGCCGAGCCCGTCGTACTCCTCGGGGATTGTCAGGCCGAACACGCCGAGCTCGCTCATCTGGTCGACGATCTCCATCGGGATCAAGACGTCCTGCCGGTGAATGTCTTGCGCCCGTGGGATGACCTCGGCATCGACGAATTTCGCGAACTGCGAGCGAATCTCCTCGAGCATCTCGTCTTCGAACCCGGGGTTTGGGAAGCCGTGATCCCGTGCGTGCGCCGCAAGATCCAGGTAGACGCTCCCGTTCGCGTGCTCGGCGGAAAACGCGACGACCTCTGGCCGAAGCACGGTCTCACGCAGGTCCGCGTCGGTGATGCCGACCTCCGAAAGCCCGATGTTCTCGCAGGGGCCGAGATCGACTCCGCCCACGATCGCGCGCGCGACCTCGCCGACGTAGGCCCGGGCGACTTTGCCTTCGTAGTCACCGCCCACACGTTCTGCCCACGATGCCATCTGCCGGCACGCTTCGAGCTCTGTGGCGAGGTACGCGACTGCATGTGCCGCGAGCTGGTTCTCGTTCAGCTTCTTCCCGCTGATGCGATCCCCTTCGGTGACGATCGCCTTCACGTGGTCGTGCGCTCGCTGGTAGATGCCCTCAATGGCTTCAATGACTTGCTGCATGGTGGCTCCTAACCGTTCGCAATCGCGGCGAGGGTTTCTTCGAGGTTCTTGAGCCCAGGACGGGGCGCTCCGACCAAACATGCGACGGTGCCGTGAAGCTTGTTTTCGTACATGAGCTGATGAGCTGTGGGAATTTCGTCCCAGGTGAAGAGGCGCGTCATGACCGGCTTGACCTTCTCTTGAATGACCAGCCGGTTGGCGCGGCTCGCGGAATCAGCGTCCGCAAAGTGCGAGCCGATGATCCTCTTCTGACGCATCCAGAGGTGACGTACGTCGAAGTTCAGGTTGTAGCCTGTAGTTGCACCACAGATGACGATTCGACCGTACTTCGCTGCCAGGAAGACGCTCGCTGGGAAGGTTGCTTTGCCGACGTGCTCGAACACGACGTCCGGCCCCTTGCGCTCACCGAGAATCTCCCAGATGCGCTTGCCGAAGCCCTTGAGGTCGGCGCTGTGGGCCTTTTGCTCGTCGGGCGTCATGTCGTCTTTGTACTGCAGCGCGGGGAAGTCTTTGCGGTTGATGACGCCGTGCGCGCCGAGCTGCATGACGAGCTCGGCCTTGTCGTCACTCGACACCACCGCGATCGCGCGGGCGCCCATGACCTTGCAAAGCTGGACGGCGAACACGCCGAGGCCGCCGCCAGCGCCCCAGATGAGCACGTCCTCGCCAGGCTTTACCTCGGCGCGGTCGACCAACATCCGATGAGCGGTGTAATAGGTGAGGCCGTAGCTGGAGGCATCCTCCCAGCTGAGGTGCGGAGGTTTCGGAAGCACTTGTTGCGCCTGTACCTTGGTGAACTGCGCGAACGAACCGTCCGGAGTTTCGTAGCCCCAGATGCTCTGCATGTCGTTGGTGCCCGGGTTCAAGAGGTGGTTGCAGTGCAGCACCACTTCGTCGCCGACCTTGTGGTCGTGGACACCTGGGCCTACCCCCCACACGACGCCTGACGCGTCCGAACCTGCGATATGGTAGTCGAGCCCATGACCCTTGAGCACGTCGACCGGCTTGCCGAGTCCCGCCCAAACGCCATTGAAGTTGACGCCGGCCGCCATGACCTGCACCAGCACCTCGCCAGGACCGAGCTCCCAAACCGGCAGCTCCTCCGATTGAAAGGATTGCTTGGGCTCGCCGAAGCGCTCCGGGCGAATCGCATACGCGTGCATCTTTTGTGGCACGACGCCTAGCTCGGGGACTTGACCAATAGGGACGATATCTGGACGTTCACTCATCTGTTTCCTCACGGAGTTTTGCCGAGCGCTGCTACATACTCCCGGCTCAAATGTTCGCAAAGGCTCAACGGCGTTTCGCCGTCGTCGAGGTCTCGTTCGGCACGCGCTTTGAGTTGCGCCGCTCCGCCCAGGGTCGAAACCCCGTGCTCGCCGTGCTTCCGCGTGAAAAGGTCGAGAGCCCACCGCACCTCGCCTTGGCGACGGCGCGCGACGAGCGTGGCCTCGAGGTGTTTTCGATGGCGACCGAGGGCGTCGATGAGCTCATCAATTCCGGTCTCTTTCGTCGCGCTGGTCGCGATGATCGGTGGCTCCCAACCCGCGTCCTGTCCTCCGGTGGCCCCGACTGCGTGGGCGGTTTGAAGCGCGCCCCGAAGGTCGGCGATGGCGCGTTGCGCCAGCTCGTCTTGATCGGCTTTGTTTACAACCAGTATATCGGGAATCTCCATGATGCCGGCCTTCAAGAACTGAAGCACGTCTCCGCTTCCTGGCTGGACTACGAGCACAACGGTGTCTGCGACGTGGACGATGTCGATCTCCGATTGTCCCACTCCGGTCGTTTCGATGACGACCATGTCGTAGGCGGCCGCCAATACGCGCACCGCGGAGTTGGCCGCATAGGCGAGGCCCCCGACTTCACCGGCGGTCGCGAGCGAGCGCACGAACAAGCCCGCGTCGGAGGGGTCGAAGCCCATACGGGCGCGGTCGCCGAGCAACGAACCACCCGATCGGATGCTGGAGGGGTCGACGGCGACCACTCCGACGGTGCGACCGCCCCGTCGGACCGAGCGCGCGAGTGCGGAGGTCAACGTGCTCTTGCCAACGCCGGGTGGACCGGTGAGACCGACTCGGTGACCACCGGCCGCTTTGGGCGCACCCTTGAGTGCCGCCAGGAGCGTGGTGACGGCTGCTTGCGCTTCGGGACGTCGATCCTCGACCAGGTTCAGTGCACGGGAGACGGCCGCCTTGTCGGCGGACAGCACCTGCAGGGCGTCGTCGGGGAGATCACTCGGCGGCATGCTGGCGGTCCACCAGGTCGATCAAGTCACTCATGATGTTGTCGAGCTCGAAGTCTTTGGGCGTATAGACCGCTGCGACCCCCGCTTCGCGAAGCCGCTCGGCATCCGCTTCGGGAATGATGCCGCCGGCGACGACCGGTATGTCGCCAAGCCCTGCTTCGCGAAGCCGTTCCACCACGTCGGGCACGAGCGCGAGATGGGAACCGCTCAGGATGCTGAGGCCGATCAGATGCACACCTTCCTCGAGCGCGGACGCGACGATCTGCTCCGGCGAGACT
>JAUXFZ010000101.1 GCA_030622585.1 Myxococcales bacterium | reverse complement strand
CTATGTAAATACGGGCCAGCAGAAGCCGGGTCTCGAGTGAATCCGGGGACAGCTCGAGGCTCCTGAGGGCAAAATCGCGGGCTTTTCGGAGGTCACCGCCCGCAGCCATGATCGCTTTGGCGGCCCCGCGTGGGGCGGCTGGATCGTCTGGCGCGGCCTCGGCCACCTTCGCCCAGGAAATACTAGCAGCCGCCCACAAGTTGTTGGTTTCTTCGTATTTGGCTTGTTCGCGATGGATGTCGAGGAGCTCGACCCTTAGGTGCGAGTTGACGCGCTGGTAGTGTTCTTGGAGCTCCGTGCGACTCGAATCGAGCGCGATCGCCATTCGGAGCGCGTTCGCGGCCGCCGCGAGGTCGCCATCCGCCTCGGCCACGCGCGCGTCCTCGATGTGACGGTCGGCGCGGTCGACACCGCCGGTGAGCACCGCAGTCTGCTTGAGCGACCGCGTCAGATCTCGGAGCGCCGTCTTGTGGCCGACCTTTACGCTAGGCACCGGAATCGAACGGACCGACCGGCTCCTCCGCGGAGACCGCTGGGAGCGGCCTCGAAGCCTGCGCTCGAGAAGCTCGCGCTTGCGCTGCATGCGATCGTACTCGGGGGTCCCCGGCGCGATGGACGGAGCGGCCTTGGTCGCCGCCTTACTGGGACGCCCATCGCTCGGGGCGGCGGTCGCCGCGACGGGTTCCGCTTGGCGCTCCGCAACAGACGTCTTGGTAAGCGCGTCAGCCATGGCCTGGGCGCGTGCCTCGCCCCGGTCCATCTGCTTCTCGGCGGCGGACACTGCGATGCTCTGCCTGAGATACCGATCGTAGGCCTCGCGCTTCTTTGGTCGCCCCACGGCCTCATAGGCGTCGGTCACCGTACGGAACACCACTTCCATCTTGTGCTTGAACGACCCGAGGCGCTTTCCGTAGTAGGCGTCTGGATGGAACGTTTTTGAGAGCGCGAAGTACGCCTTGCGAATCTCGGCACGATCCGCGTCCGTCGCGACACCGAGGAGCTCGTAGTGATTCAATTTGTGTGAGCGATGAAAGGCTTCGATGATCCGCTCCTGAAGCACGCCGTCGATCTCGACGTCTTCGACCAGCTCCGTCTCGGGCGGCGCGCTCGACGCCTTCGGAACGACCCACTCGACGACTTTCAGGGAGACCAGTCGTTCAATCGACTCGAAAACCTCGGAGGGTGCCAACACCATCAGGTCGGCGATGTCTTCAATGTTGAGGACTCCATCGATGCAAGAATGGATGAATGCCTCCTGGCCGCTGATGTCGAGTGCCCCGACATCCGCACCCTCAACCTGTCGCGGGATTTTCTCTTCCGCCATCGACCGCCCAACTGCCCCCTATCCGGACAGTCTAGCGCGGCCCTTCGTTCGTCAGCCACTTCGGCGGGACTAGGCGATCAGCCACTCCAGTAGAGCCTTCTGGGTGTGTAGCCGGTTCTCCGCCTCGTCCCAAACCCGGGACTGCCGCCCATCGATGACCGACGCACTCACCTCCTCGCCGCGATGAGCCGGCAAGCAGTGGAGGAAAATGGCGTCCGAACTCGCTCGTTTCATGGCGGCGTCATCCACGATGAAGCCCGAAAACGCGCGCTGCCGCTCTGCGGCCTCGTCCTCTTGGCCCATGCTCGCCCAGACGTCCGTCGTGACGACGCCCGCGCCCTCCAACGCCTCCTCGGGCCGCTCGACGACGCGAACCTGCGCCCCCCGCGCGCGCCCCTCGGCCAACACCTGACCATCTGGCTGATATCCAGGCGGACAAGCGAGCACCAGGTCGAAACCGGCGACCGCCGCCGACGCGATCCATGAGTGCGCCATGTTGTTGCCGTCGCCTATCCAGGCCACCTGCACACCTTCGAGCGAGGGCCCGAAGTTCTGACGAATCGTCATTAAGTCCGCGAGCAGTTGGATCGGATGACCCTTGTCGGAAAGCCCATTGACGACGGGAATGGTCGAGCAGCGCGCCAGTGCCTCGAGGCGCTCATGCCCGAACGTTCGGTAGACCACGCCGCGCACGTAGCGGCTCAACATGCGCGCGGTATCTTCGATTGCCTCGCCCCGCCCGAGCTGCGTGTCCTTCGAGTTGAGCGTCACGGGCTGCGCGCCGAGCTCGTGAATGCCCACCTCGAACGAGAGGCGCGTTCGCGTCGATGCCTTTTCGAACACGACCGCGATCGACTTGCCCCGCAGCGGTTCTGGGTGTGCGGGCGTCCCGCGAAGAGCCTTGAGCTCTGCGGCTCGATCGAGCACGTGAAGCAGCTCTTCCCGATCGAGGTCGAAAATTGATAGGAAGTGCCGTGTCATGGCTTCCTCGGTGCGTCGGCGAGGATCTTCTCGAGAATCGCCAGGCCTTCGTCGATCTCGGCTTGCGTCACATTGAGCGACGGCGAAATCCGAATCACGTGGCCGCCGGCAAGCGTTAGCAGCAAGCCCGCCGCATGCACCGCAGCGATCGTCGCGCCGGGGTCGATGTCGTCGGCCAATACCAAGCCTTGCAGTAGGCCGAGACCCCGGGTTCCAGCAGTGCTCGGGAGACGCGCGTCGATCTCAGCGAGCCGACCCGCGAGGTGGTCGCCGAGGGTCCGGGCATGCTCGACGAGCCCTTCTTCGTCGATGATGTGCAGCACGGCAAGACCTGCGGCGCACGCGAGCGGGTTGCCACCGAACGTGCTCGCATGGCTTCCGGGAGGGAGCCCCTGCGCGAGACGCTCCGTGACCGCCATCGCGCCGAGTGGGAAGCCGCCGCCGATCCCCTTCGCCAGCGAACAGGCGTCGGGCACGACGCCAAACCACTCCTGTGCAAGGAAGCGGCCAGTTCGGCCGTAGCCGGTTTGAATCTCGTCGAAGAAAAGCAGCGCACCCCGCTCATCACAAATGTGACGCGCGCCTCTCACGAATTCCTCGGTGGCGACGATGATGCCGCCCTCGGCTTGAACCGGCTCGAAGATGACGGCCGCAGTTCGATCGGTGACGGCAGCATCGAGGGCCGCGAGGTCATTGAAGTCGACGAAGCTCACGCCCGGCACCAGTGGGTCCATTCCCTCGTGGTATTTGAGTTGCCCCGTCACGGACAACGAGCCCATCGTCCTGCCGTGAAAGCTGTTGAGCGTGGAAACGAACTCCACCCGCTTCTCGTCGCCGCGATCGTGGTGATAGCGGCGTGCGAGCTTGAGCAACGACTCGTTGGCTTCGGAGCCGCTGTTGCAGAAGTAGACCCTGTCGAACGGGGTCCGTGCGCAAATCGCCTCAGCCAGCTCGATCGCCCGGTCGTTGTAGAAGATGTTCGACACGTGCATCAGGCGAGCTGCCTGCTCGCCAATCGCGGCCGCAAGCGTCGGGGGGCGGTGCCCCACGGAAAGGACGGAAATCCCGCCAGACAGATCGAGGTACTCGCGGCCCGAAGCGTCGGTCACACGACGGCCGCGACCGTGCGTCAGAACGAACGGCGCGGGCGCGTAGTTACCCAGCTGAACCTCTTTCGCGGTGCGAAGCATGTCATCCTGCCTGGTCATGGTGTGCCCTTTTTGGGAAGCCCGGGGCATACCACCATTGCCTGAGGGCGTCGACCCTGGTCCGGCAGGCTCAGCGCGTGATCTCGGTGCCGATGCCTTCGTCGGTGAAGATCTCGAGAAGCACCGCGTGACGTACACGGCCGTCGATGACGTGGACCTTTCGGACGCCGCCGGCCAACGCGCTCAACGCGCATGCGACTTTCGGAATCATGCCGCCCTCGATGACCCCATCGAGCTTGAGAGCATCGATTTCCGAGGCGCTCAGCGAGCTCGCCACCTCGCCGTCCTTGCCGCGCACTCCTTCGATGTCGGTGAGAAGCACGAACTTGCGGGCGGGCAGCGACTCGGCCACCTTGCCGGCCACGGTGTCCGCGTTGACGTTCAGCGACTTGCCTTCGGCGTCCACCGCCACCGGGGCGATCACCGGAATGAATCCGTCATCGACGAGCCGGCGCACGATCTCCGGGTTGACCTGCGTCACCTCTCCGACGCGGCCTGGGTCGACCCACTTGCCGCTCTTGGTCTTCATCTTGTCGATCTTCTTGGCGCGAAGAAAGGCGTCATCCTTGCCGGTGAGCCCGACCGCGCGACCGCCATGGCCGGCGATGAGGGACACGATCTCCTGATTGATCTTGCCACCCAGCACCATCTCGACGACATCCATCGTGTGATCGTCGGTGACGCGGAGCCCTTCTAAACGCTCTGAAACCACGCCTAGGGACTTGAGCATCTCATCGATCTGGGGCCCTCCCCCATGCACGACGACCGGATGCAGTCCCACGTACTTCATCAACACTACATCCCGCGCGAAGCTATCCCGCAGGACCGGGTCCACCATCGCGTTGCCACCGTACTTGATGACGAAGATGTCCCCATGGAACTCCCGAATGTAGGGGAGCGCCTCTTGGAGAGTGGCTGCTTTTTGGATCAGGTCATCCACGGGGTGCGTATAGCACACCGCGGATCGCGGCTCGGCTAGTCGAATATGATCGTCTCTCGGATGGGCTGCCGCGCCAGCGCCGCTCGACCCACACGCCGCACTCCCAGCACAAACGCGGCAGTCCTCAGGTCCACCGACTTCTCGTTCGCCACGTCGCGAACTGCGCCGTAGGCCCGGACCATCATCTTTTCGAGCTCGCCGGTGATCCGATCGTGCTCCCAGCGAAACTGCTGGATGTTCTGCGCCCACTCGAAGTAGCTGACGGTGACCCCGCCGGCGTTGGCCAAGATGTCGGGTACCGTGACGATGCCACGGTCGAGTAGAATCTCGTCCGCCTTTGGCGTGGTGGGTCCATTCGCACCCTCGACGATCAGGGTTGCGCGCACGTCGGCCGCGTTGTCCTCGGTAATCGCATCTTCGAGCGCCGCAGGGATCAGCACGTCGGCCGGCCAAGTGATCACATCCGGCCCATTGAAGGGCGCCCCTCCGTGAAACCCATTTACGGTGCCGTGTTCCGCGGCCCAGGCCACCAGCGCCAGGACGTCGAGACCTTCCTTGTTCTCGACGGCCCCCAAGTGGTCGGCCACGGCGACGATCTTGCCGCCCTGTTGTGCGATCAAACGGGCTGCGTGACTGCCAACGTTGCCAAAGCCCTGAATCGCCACAGTCACGTCGGCCAAGCCCTTGCCCTGATCCTTGAGCGCCTCACGCAGTGCATACATCACGCCGCGGCCTGTCGCTTCGTCACGGCCAAACGAGCCGAAGAGGTCCACCGGCTTCCCGGTGACGACGCCCGGGGAGAAACCGTAGTCTCGCGAATATTCATCCATGATCCAGCCCATCACCTCGGCGTTGGTGTTCACGTCGGGCGCAGGGATGTCGAACGTGGGTCCGATGGTCTCCTTGATTCGTTCAACGAAGGTGCGGGTGACTCGGTTGAGCTCCGTCTTGCTCAGGATCTTCGGGTCACACGCGATGCCGCCCTTGGCGCCACCGAAAGGAACGCCAGCGATCGCGGTCTTCCACGTCATGAGCGTGGCGAGCGCCGTAGCGTGATCTTCGTCCATCGTGGGGTGGTAGCGGAGCCCCCCTTTGTACGGACCGCGGGCGTTGTTGTGTTGGGTGCGGAAACCCACGTAGTGGATGAGTTGTCCTGCATCGTCCTCGGTGACGACTTCGACCTTGACGACGCGACGTGGCGTGATGAGGATCTCGCGAATGTGGTCGCTGAGATCCAATACGTCCGCGGCCTTCTGGTAGTAGTAGTTGCTGTGTTCGAGCATGGGCCGCGGAGATTATCTTATGCAATGCCCGATCGCGAGCAGTGAGTTGAATTACTGTGACTCGTCGAGGATCTCGACATAGTGGTCACGGACAGTGAGGATTTCGCTGTCGAGCGTGTCGAGGGTCCAGGGCGAGGTATCGATCGGCGGCAGCACGACAGCCTCGACGACAGCCGGACGCACGATGACGGCGCCCTTCGGCAATGCGTCGAGGACGTTGCGAAACACGACAGGCACGATCGGCACGCCGGCATCCATGGCCAGCCGGAACGCACCTTTCTTAAAGCGACCTACCTCGGCAGTCGTCGATCGGGTGCCTTCGGGCGCGATGATCAGTGAACGTCCGTGCCGAAGTGCCTCCACGGCTGGCCCGAGGGCCTCAATCGCCTTGGCGGTGTTCGACCGATCGACGAACACCGCCCCGGCCGCCGTGAAGAGAGGACCAAAAATCGGGTTGTGACGAAGCTCCTGTTTGGCGATACCGGTAAAATCTCGGCGGAGAAGCTTGAGAAGTAGGACGAGCTCGAGCCCGCTCTGATGGTTGAAGATGAATACGGCGGGGCGATGCGACCATAGGTGCTCCTGGCCCTCGACCCTAAGATCGATCCCTGCCGCCGATGCAGCAAGGTCCCCCCACACGGATCCCATGACGTTCACCGCTTCGCGCTTCGAACGGTTGAGAAGCCCTGCGGCCACACCGAAGCTTACCGATGGCACAAGGCTCCCGTAGAGCAGCCCAGTACGAGCGATGTCGCCCATCGTGGGCATTCCGCGGCTGGTAAAGCGACGGACCGGCCACTGCCGCTCCTTGGCGATCTGGGCGAGCTTTCGGTTGGGATTGAGAGGGCGCGGACGCCCAACCAAATCGAATAGCGGGAGGTCCTCGTGGCTGTCCGAGTAGAAGTAAGTCTCCTCGAGGTCGAGGCTGTACGTGGAGGTGAGGCTTCGACCGGCGGTTGCTTTGCCCTCGCCGTAGCAAGTCGGGCGCACGACTTCGCCTGTGAGGATTCCGTTGTCGACACCAAGCTGGGTGTACAGGAGATGCTCGATGCCTAACTCCCGAGCGACCGGATCCGCTTGGTAGCGCGTCGCTGAAGTGATGATCGCCACGGTATGGCCCATGTCTTGATGCGCCTTCACCAACGCGCGCGACTCCGGATAGATCTGGGTGGCGAGATGCTTCTCGAAGGTCCGCTGCCCCGCTTCCTCCAGAACGGTTTCAGGAAGACCGCGATAGACTGCTGACGTGGCCGACACGAACGCGGAGAACCCAGTCCGGCCAAACGCGAAGGAAAGCGTAGCGCGGACCGAGTCGCGAAGACCCTTCGGTGACAGCCGACCCGAGGCGAATTGATCGCGGGTAAACGCGGTGGCCGAAAAGCCGGCAAACAGAGTCTGATCCAGGTCGAAGAAAGCCCCGACCGTAGGGCCGGACGGCCCGGTTCGGATCTCGCGGGTGAGCTGCTCGTGGAGAGTCATCGGAGCAGCCGAGCATACCCGAAGCGAGAGAGAGAGAGAGGACTATCCCCTTTTGCTGCGCGCGTGTTGAACCTCGGGGACTTCAGCGATCGCGGGATGTGCGAGCCATCCGGCGGGGACTTGCATCGGCATGTCGAGCAATTGTTGGGCGTAGGCCTTGCCTTGCGGGTCAAAACGAAGTGATGCGATGCCGCCGCCGCCGAGCGCGTTGCGAAGCACGAAGTTGATAGCGTGAATGCCAGGAACGTCATATCGCTCGACCGCGCCATCCGTTCGGTGGCTGAACCAGTCAGCGACGGCCTGGGCGGAAAGCTGGTCGCGAAGGAGCGGAAGAAAATCCGGGTCTCGGGCACGGACTCCGATGTTCGAGCCTGCGCCCTTGTCCGCGCTCCGAGCATGCGCGAGGGCGATGAGTGGAAGCTCGAGCGGATCGGCGACCGCAAAGGGTGCGCTTGGAAGCGCCTCCTGGGGCGGTGGCATGGAGCCCGGCATGCGCGTCGATTCCTGGTAGGGAATCGGT
>JAUXFZ010000450.1 GCA_030622585.1 Myxococcales bacterium | reverse complement strand
TTCAGCCGAACGAGATGCGGATCATCTTCATGGGGACTGCGCCGTTCATTCGCCCCGGGCAAATGAACACATCGCTCTTCGTACAACTCGGGAACGGCGAGAATTTCGTGTTCGACATCGGTGAGGGCTCGGTCGCCAACTACATCGCTGCTGGCTTCGCACTCAACGAGCTTGACAAGGTCTTCATCACGCATCTGCACGTCGATCACTTCGGCGCGCTTCCCTACCTCGCGATGTTTGGTGGCTGGGCCGGCCGCTGGCACAAGAACCTCGAGATTTACGGCCCTTCCGGACGCACGCCTGAATACGGCACGGCCAAGATGGTCGAGGGGATGAAGATGATGCTCGGCTGGCACATCGATGCGTTCAGCGTCTTTCCGGTCGGCAAGGCCTGGGACTTCAAAGTCCACGAGTTCGATTTCCGCGACAACGGTGGGGTGATTTACGATAGGCATGGCGTTCGCGTCATTCACTGGCAGCGCTCGCACGCAAAGGACGGAGCCAGCGGTTACCGCCTGGACTGGAACGGCTTGTGCTTCGTATGGACCGGCGACGGCCGCCCGAGCCATCTCGACGAGAAGTACGCCAAGGGTTGCGACGTGTACGTCACCGAGATGCAGCCCGAGCTCGTCGAAATTAGCTCGGGCGTCCAGGGCGTGCCCCCCTTCCTGGCCCGCTACACGATCGACACTCACCACACTCCCGGGTACGCGGCGGGCTATCTCGCCAATCGAGTCCAGCCACGCATGTTCATGACGACGCACATGCCTTTCGATCCGTACCTCAACGAGGAGGCGGTTGCCGAGGTTCGCGAGCACTGGAAGGGCCCGTACCACTTCGGCGCGCCCGACGGCATCGTGGTCAACGTCACCAAGGAAAGCATTTGGGTTCGCGAGGGCATACTCCCCGACTACCCCAACAGCCGTGCGCCGCAGTTCGACCTTTCCGGCGGCAAGCTGGTGGTTCCGCATCCCCCGACCTCGCGTGAGGAAATCCAAGAGCCGTTCGTGCGGCAGCAAGAGATCGATCCGCGCGACTACTACCCGCGCCGGTACCATCCGGAGCTCATGGAAGTGTGGCCCGTCGACAGCGATCTCGTGATCCCCATCGAGGCGCTTCCGGACTCGCTCAAGCAGTCGATGGGCGAAGCCGCCCGCAAGAAGGCCGCCAACCTCGAAGTGCTGAAGGAATCAGCACAGTAGGTCCGTGACGCAGAATCTGCGCGCTAGAGTTTGAAGCCGATCTGAAACAGGAATGTCCGTGGCGCGCCCGCAGCGATGTGCCTGGCGGGTTGGCCTGACGGTGGCGAGCTTGGGTCCCAGTTGGATTCGAAGACGAACTCTTGGGCGGCGTATCGAGTGTCGAGGAGGTTGAACACCTGAAAGCCGAGTTCCAGAAACCACCACGACAGCCCCGCGCTGAGCTCGAGGAGGCTCACGCGCGGCGACGTCTCTGAAAAACGCAACGGGCGTTCGCTGAGGAAGGTGTAGCCGAATCCGAGTTTCCCTTGAAGGGGGTGTTTCCCGAGGTCGACCAAGTCTTCGGAGGCTCCGACGTCGACGCGGAGAAGCCACGGTGGGACAAACGGGATCGGGTCCCCAGCTTCAAGACCGGACGGCGGTTCACCTGGTTCTGGCGGGGGCGTCTCGTCGAGGGTCGCGTGGACGTAGGTGACAGAGAACGCCCCGTAGAGCCATGACACGGGGCGTGCCTGAGCATAGAAGAGGGCGCCAACTCGCGTCGTCGGCCCGATCGGTTCGAAGCGCGCCTCGTGCGCCTCGAAGATCAGGTCGCTGTTCATCTTGGTGAAGAAACCTGTCAGTGTGAGCTCTAGCTCGCCGTTCTCTCCGATGCGAGAGCGCAGGCCGACGTCGGCAGAGTGAACTTTGGTAAAGGGAATCTCCTCGTTCTCGACGAGCGCACGAGCTTGGGGTGAACGGAAGCCCTGGCCGTACGCGAGCACCACGTCGATCGCCTCGATCGGTTTCACCGTGATCGCAGTTCGCGGACCGACCGCCACTCCAGCAGCGGTGCGTCGGTAGGGCACGATGCCGTCGGGAGATACGTTCTCCCGCCGATCGGTGACGTTGTAGAACAGCAAGTCCGCTCGCACGCCGCCGGTGATGTTGAGATACCTCGTGAAGTCCCAGTCGAGATCGAGCCACAGGCCGATGTCGGTTTCTGCGATGTCGGCGTCGATGCGTCGCTCGTAGATACGGTCCTGCGGGGCCTCTACCAGGTTGAGCTGTTGGTCGATCAAGTCGACGCGGCCCGATAGGCCGAGCTCGACAGTTCCCTTCGCCCACTCCGCGGGACTGAACTGATGCGTTCGATGGCGAGCGTTACCACCGATCACGAAGCGCCGATCAAGCTGCTCGATGAGGTCGCCCGGTGTGTCACCGTTGGCGTTCGTCTCGAGGAAGCCGCTGAAGTTCTCCTTTAGCCGGAAGTCGTGGAACTGCAGCCACAAGCCAAAGCTCGTGTTGCGTTTGTTCTCGTCGCGGTGCTCTCCTGAGAAACCGAGGATCGCGCTGAGGTTGGAGCCGCTCTGCGCCCGCGCGGTATCGAACGGGTACACGTCGAGGGACCCGACGTCGCCGGATTGGATGTCGTCCGAGCGCAGGACGCCGGCCAGATCGTGGCGCGCTCCCGCGAATCCTCCGTGCACGCGAAGACGCCACTCTTGTCGCCCAAAGCCGTATTGGAACATCGCCGAACCGTCGATGCCGTCGCGATTCTGACCGAACCCGTCGGTCCGTCGCAGTTGAAAGGCGCCGAACGTGTCAGCATCGCTGCCACCGGGTGCGATGACCGCGACTTGCCGGAAGGTTCGGAACGAACCGAGATCGGTCCGCGCGTACACGCTCCGCTCGTCGACGCCCAGGTCGTAGTCGATCGTGCCAGCGATCGCGAAGTCGCCTTGCGCAGGGTCGTACACGCCTTCGGTCACGCGAAGGTTCCGCACGACCTCTGGGATGATGAATCCCTGATAGGTGTATCCCTGTCCGTGGATGTGTGATGGCTGGTTGATCGGGATGTCGCCGAGTTTGAATTCGATATCTTGTCCGTGCTCCGAGTCGAACCCACGCAAGAAGAAACGCTCACCGACTGCCCCGCCCTCGGGTTTAGACGCATAGAGGCCGGGGACGCGCTTGAGGAGATCGGTAGCAGAGAAGACCGGCGCGGCGTTCAAGATATCTCGATCGATCTCGAAATCAGCGGCCCCGCGACCAGCGCTTCGAAGCCGCTCCGCGTCCACTCGGGCGTCCGTGCCGTAGGCAGTGTCAGTGTCAGTGCCAGTGTCAGTGCCAGTGCCAGTGCCAGTGCCAGTGCCAGTGCCAG
>JAUXFZ010000294.1 GCA_030622585.1 Myxococcales bacterium | reverse complement strand
GTGCTCGAGGTTGACCTGAGCCCGTTCGAGCGAGGCTTCCCCAAGCTCAAGGATTCGCGGAGCATCGGACGGGGCGTCGAGTTTCTCAACCGTCATTTGTCGGGGCTGCTCTTCATGGACGGCGGGCGCGGCCAGACGCTCCTGTTCGATTTCCTGCAGATGCACCAGGTCCGCGGACAACAGTTGATGTTGAACGGGACACTGCAAGACATCGAGGAGCTCCGCGAAGCTCTGGGTAACGCGATCGGCCTGCTCGAAGGGCACTCCGCTGAAAGCAAGGACCTCACCCGCGAGCTCCGTCGGCTGGGTTTCGAAGCCGGCTGGGGACGGACACCCGCGCGCATCCAGGAGACGATGGGGCTCCTGCTCGACATCCTCGAGGCGCCGTCTGCTCAGACCCTCGAGAGCTTTCTCGCGCGTATGCCGATGATCTTCTCGATCGCGATTATCTCGCCGCACGGGTACTTCGGGCAGTCCAACGTCCTCGGCATGCCCGACACCGGCGGGCAGGTCGTCTACATCCTCGATCAGGTTCGCGCCTTAGAGCGCGAGATGCGGGAATCCATCCACGAGCAGGGCCTCGACGTCGATCCTCAGATCGTGGTCCTCACACGGCTGATTCCGGAGGCGAATGGCACAACTTGTGACCAGCGCATCGAACCGATCCTGGGCACCGAGAACGCGCGCATCCTGCGCGTACCATTCCGCAAGTACGAGACGGGCGAGGTCATTCCACAGTGGATCTCGCGCTTCGAGGTGTGGCCATATCTGGAACGCTACGCCATCGACGCGGAGCGCGAGCTTCTCGCGGAACTGGGCGGCATGCGCCCCGATTTCGTCATCGGGAATTACTCCGATGGGAATCTCGTCGCCAGCATCTTGGCGCATCGGCTGGGGGTCACGCAGGGCAACATCGCTCATGCGCTCGAGAAGACGAAGTACGTACAGTCGGACCTGCACTGGCAGGAACACGAGGCTGAGCATCACTTCGCGGCGCAGTACACCGCCGACTTGATGGCGATGAATACAGCCGACTTCATCATCACCAGCACTTATCAGGAGATTGCCGGAACCGCGGAGACCATCGGTCAGTACGAAAGCTACAGCTCGTTCACGCTGCCGAGGCTCTACCGGGTCGTTTCGGGAATCGACTGCTTCGATCCGAAGTTCAACATCGTTTCGCCCGGCGCCGACTCGCGCGTTTTCTTCCCGTATTTCGATGAGGCGCGTCGTCCCAACGAGCTCCGGGAAGAGAGCGAGACGATGGTCTTTGGCTCCCCCGACTGTGCCTTTCGGGGCTCGTTGACGAACCAGGACAAGCCACTGCTCTTCTCTATGTCACGCCTGGACCGCATCAAGAACATGGCCGGCCTCGTCGAGTGGTACGCGAAGAACGAAGAGCTTCGCAAGGCCGCCAATCTGCTCATCGTCGGGGGGCGGCTGCGGGTTGAAGAGTCCAGCGACCGCGACGAGCGGGAGCAGATCGAGCGCATGCATCGGCTCTTTGACGAGTATTCGCTCGAAGGCGACGTCCGCTGGGTCGAGATGCAAACCGACAAGACGAAGGTCGGAGGGCTGTACCGATTCGTCGCCGATCAGCGCGGCGCCTTCGTGCAGCCGGCCCTGTTCGAAGCGTTTGGCCTCACCGTCGTCGAGTCGATGGCCACCGGTTTGCCGACGTTTGCCACTCGGTATGGAGGACCGCTCGAGATCATCGAAGACGGCGTTTCGGGCTTTCACATCGACCCGACGCAAGGCGCGGAGGCCAGCCAGCAACTCCTCGAGTTCTTCCGCGCCTGCGAGCAGGACCCCGACACCTGGGATGCGATCTCCAAGGGGGGAATCAAGCGCGTCGAAGAGCACTACAACTGGGAGCTCTACGCCTCCACGCTTCTCAAACTGTCACGCATCTACGGCTTCTGGCGCTACATCTCCTCGCTCGAGCGCGACGAGACGCGTCGATATTTGGAAATGTTCTACGGGTTGCTCCTCCGGCCGCTCTCGAAAAAGGTCCTCGACCAACACGAGCACTGAGGCGGCTCGCGCGTCAGGGGCACCCATCTGTGCAGATCCGAAATTCACTCTCGCAAGCCGCCACGCAGCTCTTGTCTTTCATGTCGCAGTACGTGTTGCAGTCGGCCCAGCGATCGTTACACAGCGGCACGCAGGCCGACGTATGGTACTGTCCGGGCGGTGCGCGGGGGTACTCGTGGTCGCGGGCGGGGATGGGCTCCGGCTCCTGGCTCGGAAGTGGCCTCGTCGACCCATCGATTGCAAGCTGCTGCAGGCGCCTTTCAGCGTAGCGGACGAGTTCCGGTGGCTGATTTTCGGCTTGCTCATCGAGCCAGCCGGACCAGCAGGCACGACGCTGATCGGGGGTCACCGACGGATCGAAGTCAGCGCCGTAGCACTGTTCGTAGTAGCTGCTGCTCCTTTGGGCTTGTTTAAGACTCGGTCCGCATGCAATTGAAACCAACAGGCAACATGAACAGACCAAGCGAGCCATGACGGCGGAAGATACCACCGCCCGCGAGCCCGACCAAGCGCCGCTCACCGGGTGGGGCACCTTCGCGGCCAAGGGCCTCGGGACCCTGTGGCTCGCATGGTCGGAGGCCGGGTTGCAGCGACTGTCTTTCCAGCGCTTGCAGAGTGTCGAGGCAGAGGAGACCCTCGTCCCCGCCGTCTACGCTGAAGCGCTGACCCGCTACTTCGACGGCGAGGCGGAGGACTTCGCGGATGTGCCGATCAACCTGCGAGGGACCGACTTCCAGCTACGCGTATGGAACGCGCTCCGCGAGATCCCCTGGGGCGAAGTGCGCACGTACGGTGGCGTGGCGCAGGCAATTCGCTCGCCGCGTGCGATGCGTGCCGTGGGCCAGGCAAACCACGTCAATCCCGTTCCCATCATCGTGCCTTGCCACCGCGTCGTCGAAGCGGGACACCATCTCGGTGGTTATGGCGGCGGGCTCGAACGCAAGCAGCTTCTGCTGGAGGTCGAGGGCGTCCGCTTCCACGAAGGCGTGGTGCAGCCGGGGCAGATGGAGCTTTTTTGAGCTACGCGTAGCGCGCGACCAACAAACACAGGACAACCAAGACGCCCGCCGCCACACTGATCTTGTCTTTCACGGCGAAGAGCACCGGGTCGTCGTGCATTTGATCGCGCGCGGCGAGAAACCAGATACGCATGATCCAGTACATCAGTATGAGACAAATGCCCCAGAGCGCTTCGGGCTGTGGATAGTACTTCAGCATCATGGGGCTGTTGATGTAGAGGGCAAACACGAGCACCGCGAGCAAACCAGCCGCCGGGCCGGCCGACGCGATGATTGGTATGTCCGCCGGGAGGTAGTTGCGGCCCTTGAGGGATTGCACCGGGTCACCCTTGATCTGAATCAACTCGGCATATCGCTTCACGAACGCCAAGCTCGTGAAGAAGAAAATCGAAAACGCGAGCAGCCAAGGCGAGAGCGAGACCTCGACCGCCACGGCACCGGCGAACACGCGATAGGTGAACAGGGATGCCAGAGTGAGCACGTCGACGATCATCTTCTGCTTGAGGACGAACGTGTATGCCGTCGTGAGTAACACGTAGCCCAGCAGAACCCGGACGAAGGTCGGGTTCACCAGAGCCGCGGCCAGGGTGACCGCCAGCGCAAGCGACGCCACGGACAGCGCGATGCCACCAGGAATCGATAGCGTGCCCGCGGCGAGGGGGCGGTTGCGTTTGCTCCGATGCTGGCGGTCCGACGGCAAATCGATCAGGTCGTTCAGCACGTAAATCGACGATGCGCAGAAGCTAAACGAGAAGAACGCGCCCAGCGCGGCGAAGACTAGGCTCAAATCCTTGTACTCGTGCGAGAAGTATAGCGGCACGAACAGCAGCACGTTCTTCGCCCATTGATGAGGTCGAAGCTCCTTTAACACCGCCTTCCACTTGCTCGGCCGTTCCGAGAGAACCCGCACTTTCGACACGGAACGCTCTGCCGCGCGACGGGTGTTCCGGCTGGGCCAGACCATGATCGCCTCGTTGGCAGCCTTCCAGACGGGCAGGTCTGCGCGGGAGTCGCCGATGTACTGAAATCCTCCGCCGCCGAAACGCGCTACGAGATACTCGGCCTTCCGGTCAGCCTTGAGATTGTTCTCGCCGTCGCTGCCGATCGCCTCGTCGAAGAGATCGATATGTCCGGCCACGGCGTCTGCGGTTCCCTGGTCCGATGCGGTGACCAGCAACACCTGACGGCCGTCTTCGCGAGCTCGGCGCATCTCATCCAACACTTCCTCTCGGTACGGAAGCGTGGCCGGGTCCACGAGCGCGTTGCGCACCACGAAGCGCTTGAGCTTAGGGCGCCCTCCCATCCACGCGGCGAGGGCCGCGAATAGCTTCCAAGGCGCGGTCTTCAGGAGCCCGATGAAGCCTTCGGCCAGCGTGTCCGTAGCGACCAGCGTGCCGTCGAGGTCTACGCAGAGCGGCACCTTTGTCGGAGCCGGGGTCAAGTCGGATCGTAGCCATGTC
>JAUXFZ010000243.1 GCA_030622585.1 Myxococcales bacterium | reverse complement strand
TGCGCGGTTGTTGGCGTTCGAGCCCGCAAACTCGAAAAAGAAGAACGAGCTGTTGATGCCCCAATCTTCATCGAGCGCGTTCGCGCGCCGCTGGTTGATGAAATTGAGCTCGAGCGCGATCTGGGCCGCCCAGCCGAAGCCGTGACTGCGACCGCTACTCTTACCGGCGCCAACCGTCTCTTTGAAGAAGACCGTGTTGTACCCGACCTTGCCGCTGAAGACGAAGGGGACAGAGGTCTTACGGGCCAGCGCGTCGATCCTCAGCACGGCCATTGCATTCAGCGGGAAGAGACTGAACTTGGCGGCGTCACCCGATGGATCGCAGAAAAGCGGTGTCGACGTGTCGCTCAAGCAGCCGGTGCCTTTGTAGCTGGCCCAGCCTCCGGCGATGCCGATCCCGATCGGCCCAAGGAAAGGAATCCGGTACAGGAAGAAGTCGAACTCGCCGAGCAAGAGGGGGCCGCTGCCAGACGGGTACACCAGATCGAACTCCTGGCTTCCCGGATCGGGTCGGTAGGCTCCGATACCGAAGGAGAGCAGGAACCCCTCTGGGGACCAACCATCTTGGTTGCTTTCGCCAACCGGCTCGGCGCGCGCATAACTTGGCGCAACGCCCACGACCGCCGCCAGCACCAGCACCGAAGCGATGTGCTTCACCGGCGAAGCCTCCAAACGCAAACGATGGCAAAGACGAGTCCGAACAGCCATGCGCCCGAGCTGGGCTGTCCGTTGGCCAAAACCATCGGTGAGACCGAGCAACCCGAGCAGTATCCGTTCTCGGGGGTGCAGAAGCCCTGGGTGGCCTCCGCTGTGACCGTGGTGGCCTCAGAGAGTGGACCTTCGTTGCCGTCTCCAATGGTCACGGCGGCCATGTCGACGGCGGAGACGAACAGATTCGTGGACGCTCCGGTGGCCAGCCCCAGCGATGTTGCGGCGACACTGATGCTCTTGGCGTTCTGGCTAGCGGTGACGCCCGTGTCTCTCGCGGCGGCCGGGTCGGTGGTGGCGCCTTCATAGAGTTTGTACTGGGCGATGGAGTTCGAGTCCGTCGGGGTGCTCCAAGAGATGGTAAAGGTCGAGCCTTCTTGCGTGGTGGCGCTCGTAATGGTGAGTTCTTCCGGCGGGGTCACGTCGACCGTGAAGCTAGCAATGCCATAGCCTTCCGGAGGGACGTCGTTACCGCCGGGGTCTTCGCCGCGGAACGAATAGATTTCGTACGGCTGCCCCTCTAACGCCGCGTTGTTGCAGTCGACGACCCCCGTACTGACGAGCTCGTCCAGCAAGAGGTCGGTGACCGTCGCGTTGTCGCCGACAGTTCGGGGGTTGCTGCTGGCCATCGGCCGGCACAACTCCTGTTGGTCGGTGCGTTTATCGTTTTCGTTGCAGTTGCCGTTCTGGACGCCCGCCCACATGTAGACCTGTGTGACGCCGTCGCCGTTTACGAGGGTCAGGTCGTAGACCGTGAACGCAGCGTCGGCGCACTGCGCCGCGTTGAAGTAGATGGTCGCCGCGCTGGACGTGGGGACTTCGCCGTCGATCTTGGTGATGGCGTCGATCTGTGTCCCCTGAGCGAGTCCGGCCGGCGCGAGCACGGGGAGTGCCGCGATGAGGGTGGATAAGAATAAGAATTGGTTACGCATACCTCGATTTCCGTGCAATCCCCGGGCCAACCTTAGCCGGCTAAAAGCCTTGTGTTTTCGGGAGGGCGGCGGACAAACTGGCATGATCCGACTTCGTTCTACGCCAAGCCCTGACATTTCGTCACTTTAATAGAACCGTTTCGGCGATTTGGACGGCGTTGAGGGCTGCACCCTTTCGGAGGTTATCGGAGACGACCCACATCTGAATTCCACCGGGATTTCCGACGTCTTCACGGATGCGGCCGACGTAGACCGGGTCCTGGCCCGCGGCATCGATCGGCTGCGGGTAGATGCCCCGACTCAAATCGTCAACGACTTCGATGCCTTCGGCCTGGCTGAGGAGCTCGCGGGCGCGTGCTGCCGTGATCGGCGCGTGTGTCTCCACCGTGATGGCCTCGCTGTGCGCGGTGACGACCGGCACGCGGACCGCCGTGGGCGAGACAGCAATGGCAGGGTCCCCGAAAATCTTGCGAGTCTCGGACACCATTTTGAGCTCTTCTTCCTGGTAGCCCGTCTCGGGATCGGGCTTCCAATGCATCAGAAGATTGCGGCTCAACTGCCCGGAAAGCTTGTCCTTGTCGACTTCGGCGCCTCGGGCGGTTGCCTCTTCCTGTGCTTCGAACGCTTCGACGGCCTTGGCGCCCGAACCGCTGTTCGCTTGGTACGTCGCGACGACCACCCGCTTGAGGCGAGCCTCGTCGTGAAGGGGCTTGAGCGCGACGACCATCTGGATGGTCGAGCAGTTCGGGTTGGCGATGATGCCCTTGGGCCGGTTGGCCGCAGCGTCCGGGTTCACCTCGGGCACGACGAGTGGGACCCCGGGGTCGCCTCTGAATGCCGAAGAGTTATCGACCACGAGGGCGCCCCTGCTCGCGGCAATCGGGGCCCACTCGAGCGAGGTGCTGCCACCGGCCGAGAAGAGCGCCAGGTCGACGCCTTCGAACACCTCGGGCGCGATTTCGACGACGGTGTGCTCGGCTCCATTGAACGTCACGGTCTTGCCGGCGCTTCGAGCCGATGCCACGGGCACCAGCTCGGCTACGGGAAACGCGCGCTGCTCGAGCACACGCAGCATCTCCGCGCCCACCATTCCGGTGGCTCCAACCACCGCAACTTTGAGTCCCTGAGCCATAGGCGACGGCTATAGATTAGCGCCGCAGACGCGGCAAGCTGGCCCATCGCCTTCTCGCGTATCATGCCTTCGGCAAGGAGCATTCATGAGCATTCATCGGTACACGGTCATCATCGGGGTCGCGGGCATTGTTTTCGGACTGGGGGCGTCCCGTTCTCTCGCTCAATCTTTGCCCCTGGAGGAACCGACGCGGCCGTCTGCATTCACGGACGTGAGCCCAGAAGCCGCGGCCGAGGTGACCGAGGATGCCGCGGCCGAGGCGCTCCGCTCGCTGTACGTGCCGGGGGGGCTCACGTCTGCCCAAGTGGTGACGCAGGTGGTGGCGACCTCGCCCGACATGGACCGTACTCGGACGCTGCTGCTCGATGCGAAAGGTGGGGCGATGCAGGCGATGTCGGGTTTGGTTCCGCGGCTCGTGCTCGTTGGGCGGTATTCTCGACTCAGCCCGGTCGACAGCAGTGGGAGCTTCGACATCGATCTCCCACCACCGGTTGGCCCCGTCTCCATCCCGTTCGACTTCCCGTCGTTGACCCAGCAGATCGCGAGCAACGCGACGGTCGTCTACTCGTTCACGGGTTCGCTCGCCGAAGCGCTGCCGGCGTACCGCGCCGCGAAGAAGAACAAGGTTGCAGCGGGGTATCAGATCGAGGCAGAGCGCAACGACGTCGCCTTTGTCGCTCGGCAAGCGTACTACGAGTTCGCGCGCGCGCAGGCTGGGCTCGGGGTGGCAAACTTCGCGTTGGAGGCCGCCGAGTCGCAGCGCAAGGAAACCAACGCGTTGGTGCAGGCGGGGTCGGCTGCACGTGTCGACCTTCTTCGCGTCGAGGCGCAGGAGGAAGCCGCGAGGGTCGCGGTCGAGCGGGCGAAGTTCGGGCTTCAAGTCGCCACACGGTCGCTCCAGGCCTTGATGCACACCGAGGAGTTGCCGACGCTCGGGGAAGACCTCTCTCGGCCCGTCGCCGATGTCCCGGCGGACTCGGAAGAAGCATTGAAGGATAGGGCGTTTCGTGATCGGCCGGACCTACGCGCTCTGCGGACGTACGTCGAAGCGAGCAAGCATCAGCTTCGTTCCGCGATCGGAGGACGGATGCCCGACATGCTCATTCGGGGAAGCGCGCAGTACTCCAACCCAAACCTGCGCGTCATTCCTCAGCAAGATCGGTTCGAGTCCACCTGGGAGGCGGGCGCGGTGATCCGATGGTCGCCAAATGACACGACCCGCGCGCAAGGCCGGGCGAAGCAGCTCCAGGCCGAGCTCGAGCGGGTGAACGCCGACGTCATCGCGCTGCAGGATCGGGTTAGGGTCGAGGTGGCTGAGGGATACCACGGCATGCACGCGGCGCAGTCGGCAATGGCATCGGCCAGGCTCGGCCTCACCGCCGCACGCGAAGGATACCGCGTCACGCGCGAGCAACTCCAAGCCGGCGTCGTCAACACGACCACGTTGCTTCAGGCCCAGGCGGAGCTGATTCGTGCGCAGGTTGATGTCGTCGATTCTGCGATCGGGATCCGCGTCGCCAAGGCCCAGCTACGTCGCGCCATCGGGGAGATGCCCTGAGGTGTTGATCGTCGTCGCCGCGGCCGTGATCATTCGCGACGGCCGTGTGCTTCTGACCCGTCGCGCCGAAGGGCAGCACTTGGCGGGCTTGTGGGAGTTCCCGGGCGGCAAGCTCGAAGACGGGGAGTCGCCCGAGGAGGCACTGGCGCGCGAATGCGAAGAGGAGTGTGGGATCGAGATCGCGGTCGGGGAGATTTTGGAAGTGACCCACCATCGCTACCCCGAAAAGGACGTGCTCCTTCTGTTCTACCGGTGTGAGCTGCGATCCGGCGAAGTGCGTCACCTACAGGTTGCTGACCACGCCTGGGTCGCGCCAGCCGAGCTCGGCAGTTATCCGCTTCCCCCGGCGGACGTGGGCGTCGTAGCGCGCATCCAGGCGCTCGAGCTTTGAGCGGCGCTCAGCGGGCGCGCGCGCCTTCGATGATGATCTGGCGGACCAGGCTTCCTTCGTCGGCCGGCATCGATACCGGGATGGCCAAAATGACGATGCGCGAACCCGTCACCGCCGATTCGTGCTCGTACAGCATGCCTTTGCGCACCTCGCGTGATTTGCCGAACATCTCGGTGAGCTGCTTGATGCTCGGCTTGGCTTCGACGAGATCGAACTTGATCTGCGTGACTCGATTCGCAGGCGTCGTCAGGGTGACGCGGTAGCCATCGTAGTGCATCACGGCTTGGCTTTTCGTCCGTGCCATGATCACGCCTT
>JAUXFZ010000123.1 GCA_030622585.1 Myxococcales bacterium | reverse complement strand
TAGAAGCGGATGCACCCATTTTCGCAGACCGTTCCGCACAGCCCGCAACGAATGCAAGCGCCTTGAAACGCCTGGTCATCGAGACTCGCCGTGGGGGGTCGGATCGGGCGTCTCACCCTCTCGAGGACGCGCGCGCTCGCTCGTGAGAAGAGCTTGCCCCCGAGAAGGATGCCCGCTCCCAGGAACGCCCACCCCTGAATCAAGAACCTGCGCCTCGACCCCAGAGGCTTGCTTGGGACCACTTTGAGATGACGTTTGGCTGCCTTGTTCGCGGACATCAAGGTTCATCCTTTGGCGATATCGTTACAATCGCGGACGGCACGGTGGGACACGACCCGACGCACAGGCCGCAACCCACGCACTCGTCTTCGTTCAGTACCGGGCGCCATTGGACGATCCGGATTGCCGATACGCCGTCCGGGCAATGGCCCACGCAAGCGCCGCACTCAGGTCCTTTGAACGCAATGCAGTGCTCTTCGATGATGCGAACCGGGCCAAGCGGCGGCGCGCTTGCGTCCGATTCATCGTCGAAATCGATGCTCGTGTGCAGGTTCACAGCTTGTGCGATGACGTCCGCCGCCGCGGGGATGGCGGCCGTCAGCCAACGACGTCTACCGATCTTCTTCTCGGTCACATCCGCCCCACTCGCATGTTCATGTCCATATGCATCAGGGACAGACCGGCAGTAGAGATCAAGATCATCATCACGGTGATCGGGATGAGGCTTCGGATGGCCAGGGCCTTGGTATCGAACCGGCCGTGGGCGAAGCGATGCGCAACGACGACGCCGAAGGCATGTCCGACGAGGATCAGGCCGACCTGCATACCCCAAAGCACACCCTCGGAGACCAACGGGCTCATGTGCATTCCACTGGTGCCGAAAAAATCGGCGCCAGTCCCCAGCGGGTCGCTGAGCAAGGGAACGATCTCCGGACCTTCGCTGAGGAGATGCATCAGGTTGTGAGCGATGTGATAGAAGAGCGCCACGGGCAACAACGAAAAAGCGAAGTCGCGAAAGAGTTGCCGCACGCCCAGCCGACGTCCAGTCAGGCGGTCGGCAACCACGCAGCTCAGCCAATAGAGTCCGATGGGAATCGCGAGCGCAAACAACATGGCGAGCGTGAAATTGAGCACTTGCGGCGTTCCAAAAGTGAGGCCCATCCACTTCAAGATACTGAATCCACCGGGCGCGAAGTTCTCCCAAAGGGGCGTCATCGAAAGCCCGTGAAAGAGGGTAAGCGCGAGCAAAGTGAGGGCGAGCCACGCCTCATCGAGTCGCGGATGAACGGCCGAGCTCAGGTCCGCGCCGAAGGGCCGAAGGTTGATCGCGACGTTCTGCTTCTTGCAACTCTTGATGCACTCGGTGCACATCGTGCACATCGTGGCGTCGTTCACGACCTTGAGGGAAATGCCGGTAGGACATGGGTATCCGTCGGCGTCGCCATGGAGGCAGTCTTCGGTCTTGCAGCTCTGACAGACTCTCTCTTTCTTGGCTCGGATCTCGATCGGACTGAAGTTCGAGTAGATGCCGCAAATGCGGCCCACCGGACAAGCGTGCGCGCAGAACTTCTTCCCATCCCAAAGCAATGCCGCGACGATCGCCATCGCTGCCATGCCGAGGCCCATGTAGGCCGTAGTGCGGGGATTCGTCGTGACCCCATAGCCGAGCTCGAGCCACGTCAAGATGGCGAAGAGCAGGATGGCGGGATACATGTTGGCCAACCACGGTGGGAACTTCATCCCGACGGAAAGGGGTTCGGTCTTGGCCGCCAATCGGAGACGGGAGGCGAGGTTCGCAAGAGCATCCCAGGGGCAGATGAAGCACCACGTGGACGCCAGTAACAAGACCGTGAAGATCAGCCCAGCCCACCACACGGTCCACACGGCGATCGGCGTGATGTTGGCGACACGGCTTCCGAAAAGGCCCGCGTAGATCAGGAAGATCAGGACGCCAGCCATGAGGAGCTGTGGAATCGCTTGGAACCATCGACTCCTCACGAACGCGTACGCGCGTTGGTTCTCGATGAGATTGTAGCGAAACCCCCGCTTGGTCGTTGACCCTCGCCATTCCGTCACGACGAACGTAAAGATGATGAGCAACACCACTCCGGCGAGGAACAGCCATAGTGGAATGCCGCGCATGACCATCACGGCGCCTGCTTCCGTCTCGTAGTGCTGCATCGCGGGGTCAGCAGAGTGCATGGCATGCCCTTCATGCTGCATGTGCTTTTCTGCCGGCTCGTGCATGGCGTGCGAACCTTGGGGCATGGTCTCTGCGCCGTGCTGATGCTCCTCGGCCAACGCCGGCGTGGCAGCAAGCCAGAGCACGAGCATCGCGCTCAGCGCACCGGCGATCTTACCCGGCCGCCGACTCCGCCTTCGGCGTCCTCGCCGACCGAGCAACGCAAGCCCGAACACGAGCAACACCGGGACAGTGATCCCGGCGATCAGCCACCAATCGATCTCGTCTGCAAGCTCGACATAGAAGGGAAGCACGATCTCTGTGTCGCCGAGACGCGCCGCGATCTCGTATGTTCCACTATGAGGCAGGGTTTGGCGTGTGGAGTAGACCGACTCCTCGTCGACTTTCAATCGCTCGAAGCGCGAGATCACTTCGCCACGGTGTCGAATCTCGACCGCAAGCGGACCCACATATCCCTCGTCTGCGGTGAGGTCGTAGAGATAGAGGAAGATCTTGACGTCGTTGGGAGTGTCGGAGTCCTGACGTTCATAGCCTTGGAAGTTGAAAATGGTGGCGCCGATTTCCCACTTCCCATCGATTGCTACGTATTCCTCAGTGGGAACCTGAGGATAGTTGTCATAGTAACCGTAGTGCGGGAGTCCTTTGTTGTGATGCGCGAGAGCAGTCGGGACGGCCAGGAAGGACACGAGCACCGTCGCGGCGATCACGGGAAGCGTTCGCACTAGGCGATCGGAAGGACACGCGACCACGCATCGTCCACAGTTGTCACAAATCGGCCGGTGCGTGCCTTCCTTGGGCAGCAAGTTGTAAGGGCAAACCCGTTGGCACTGATTGCAACTCGAAGGACATGGGCTGGCGCCTCTCTTCACGAGCCGAAGCAGGGACAGCCGGCCCGGCTGCTCCAAGATGATGCCCGTGGGACAAACGTTGCGGCAGAAATAGCCAGGTGCGAGCGCCAGATCGATCACGAACCAGCCCAGCACCACGGCCAACAAGAGCGTCGCAACACCGGCCGTCACCAGGAGGTAGATGCTTGCGGACAGGCTGACGTACGGAAGCACGAAAAACCAGATCGCGCCGGAAGAAAGAGTCGACGCGATCAAGCCGCCCAGCAGGACCCATCCACCCCAACGAGCTTCGCCCCTGATCTCCGGTAGAACGATACCCAAGCGGAGTAGCCCGGCTCGCACGGCCTGCCCCAACTCGAAAAGCAAGCGCATCGGACACAGATGACTGCAAAAGACCTTGCCGAGGAGCAGCGCCATGAGGAGCGGGATCAGGAGCGCAATCAACAGTTCAGGCTGCACGGACCCTGTGCGAAGAGAGTGCGAGGCCACCAAGATCGGATCCGCCGTGTCGATGCCGAAGATGCGGGCGGCCCATGGAAAGCCGAGGAAGTCGAGGCTCGCTTCTGCTGGCTCACCGAAGAGGGACAGGAACGATTCGTTGGCCGCATAGAGGGCGCCCCATGCCTCGCCTTCCATCAGAGTCACGAGCCGGTGATGGTTGTGGGCGTGCTTGTAGTTGCGCCAAGTACCGCCGAACGCGGTGTACACGATGAACACGAGCACCGACAGTTGCAGAGCTCGTCGGAGGACTTGAGGCAGTCGCCTACGCATCGCTAGACTTCCTGTTGTGCATGGGAATGACGCGAATCGCTTGTGGAAGATGCAGGCAAGCCTGCTCACACAGGCCGCAGCCTACGCAGTTCTCGGGGACCATCGTCGGCTGCTCGAAGACCCCGATGAGAATGGCCGTGCCCTGAAGGGGGCACGCCTGGTAGCAGGCGCCGCAGGTGCGCCCATGGTAACTGAAGCACATGCTCTTGTTGACGCGCGCCACACCCATGTGGACGTTCGCGAGCCACCCTTCAGGCGTGGCCTCAAAGGGCGCGAGCGCGCCCGTCGGACAAACCTCGGCGCACTTGCCACACAGAATGCAGCCACGTTCTCGCGCCTTGATGTACGGCGTGAACGCTTGCCCCAACCCCGCATCCACGCCGTAAAACTTGATGCAAGCGTTGGGACACGCATTGCCGCACTTGAAGCAGTTCACACAGGCGTTCGAAAATTCATCCTCGGGCAGCGCGCCAGGCGGCCGTAGGCGCATCCCCGGCAAGAGCCGTCTCGCACTGCCGAGCCGCCAACCGAACAAACCGATGAACGCAGCGATGAAGGCGCCTATCAACGAACGGCGACGCATCCCTGCACTCTTGCTTGATGGCATGCAGCCCTCCTCACGACGCGTAGGTCATGAGATTTTTTCGATCCTCCCGGCGAGCTTCTTGAAGTCGGCCTGCCCGCTCACCGGATCGAAAGCGCGGTGGCTCACTCCATTGACGAGCCACTTGTTCTTCGCCGGATCGGCCGAGTCTGCGACCGAGAGGTTCCAAGGGCTAAACAGGTACCCCTTGGGCACCGTGTTGCGCGCGGGCTTGACGACCGAATCAAGGCCAATCGATGCCCGGGCCTCGTACTCGCCGCGGCGAGTCACCACGCGTACCCATTCCCCATCAGCAACGTCGAGCTCCTTGGCGTCGTCTGGATGCATTTCGACATACATCTCGGGTACGAGTCGCCTGGTGGTTCCGGACCGAATGGTCTTGGAGGTGTGGAAGTGCTCGTACACGACGCCAAGGCCCACCCAGAAGGGATACTTGTCCTTGGGAACGTCGCCTGCCTTCTTTCCGAGGTGCTTGAAGTCGGGGAGCTCCGGGGTCAGGCCGTTGTCGCGGGCCTGCTCCAAGACATCCATTTGATCGGTAATGTAGTAGCCCTCTTCGGTACCCGCCCGCGACATCTCCGCGATAATCTCCTCGCGGCCCTCGTAGTTCTGCTCGCACAGGTGGATGTGTAGCTTGCCGTCGCCTGTTCGGAACATGCCGTACGGCTTCTCTTCCCAGTCTTCCTGACCCATGTAACGGCGGCGCGTGCCGCCTTGCTTTGCGATCTCATAGGTTGGTGCAGGCCACTGGATGCCTCGGTGCTTACGGATCTGGTCGTAAAGACCGATGCCGTCTCGCTTTTCGACTTCGAGCATGCCTGTCATGTCGGCATCCGATCCCTTGGACGCGATCACGATGTCGCGAAATACTTCTTCGGGATCGTAGAAGCCGTTTTCCTTTTTCTCATAGGGAAAGATCTTGTCCCCATCGAGCCCGAGCTCATTGGCGATCGCTCTGCCTTTGTCGATGACCATGTCCATGTCGGGCACCGTGCCGACGATGGGGTTCGCGGTGCCGTCGCAGACATAGAAGCGACGCTCCGATTGGATGTAGGTGCCACCGACCCATTCGCCCCATGTGGCAGCTGGGAGGATGACATCTGCATATAGATTGTTGGGCGCGTGTCGGTAGATCTCCTGCACTACGTTGAACGTCTTGCTGAGCGCGGGCCGCACCAGGTGGTGTTGGTCTGGCAGGTCGATGTGCGTTGCGTAGATGAGGAAGAACGCTTTGACTTCTTCCTTCAATGCACGCTCCATCATTCCGATGGCGTAGCCCGTGTTTTGGAGAGTCGAGACCGCTTCCAGGCGCTCTTTGGGAACGCCCCACGCGTCCGCGATGTGTTCTCGCCAGGCCTGGTTCTCCATGCCCTGGTTGAAGGGAAGACGTCCCGTCAAACCGCCCGTGAGTCGCTCGCCCATCGCATTGGGCTGCCCTGTCATGGAAAAAGGACCGGCGCCTGGGCGACCGATGTTGCCGGAAAGCGCCATCAGATTGATGAGGCTCACGGTGTTGTTCTGACCGTGGATGTGCTGGTTGTAGCCAATACCCCAGAAACTGAGGACGCCACCCTTGCCACGCTTCTTGCCCTTGATCGACGCCTCGGCCCACTTGGCCGCCACCTCTCGCAGGTACTTCGGATCGATCATGGTGATCTCTTCGACTTGCTCTGGCGAGTAGCGCTCCGTGCACCCCTTGATGTAGTCCTCCCAGCCAGCGGTGTGCTTCTTCAAGAAGTCCATCGCCACGGCGTCTTTGTGTTTGGTGAGAAGCACGTGCGCGAGCGCGTTGTGAATCGCGATGTCGCCGTTGATCGTCGAGAAATGGTACGAGTTGTCCGGGTTGAGGGTTTCGTAGCCTTGCACCGTGCCCGTACGACGAGGGTCGACGACCAGCGTCGGGATCCCCGACTTGGACTTGTAGTCTGCGATTCGCCAAAACACGATGGGATGGGCTCCGCGCGCGTTGTGCCCCCAATGCGTGACCATGTCGCACAGTTCGATGTCGTCATAGGACGTTGGAGGCGTGTCGCTTCCGAGAGACTTGAAGTAGCCCGTGACCGCCGAGGTCATGCACATGCGCGCGTTGGCCTCGATCGTGTTCGAACCAATGACGCCTTTCATGAAGACATTCTCGAGCCACTGCCCTTCCACAGGAAGCTGGCCCGAGCCGTAGAGCCCGATCGAGTTTCCGCCAAACTTCTTCACGAGCCCCGCGATCTGTTTGACGATGATCTCCTCTGCTTCCTCCCAGCTGGCCTCACGAAAGACGCTGTCGTCGAACCGGCCCTTCGTCTTGCTTTCGTGCCCGTTCAGCGGATCAGCCATGTCCTTTCGGATCAGCGGCTTGGTCAATCGGTCGACGTAGATCGCTTCGGCGGATGTCAGGCCCTTGATGCACTGCAGGCCCTTGTTGGTCGGATGCTTCGGGTCGGGTTTCATGCCGACGATGCGACCGTTTTCCGTCTGGATGAGTGTGCCGCATCCAACGCCGCAATACGGACACTGGGCCAGGATGTCGTTCGGCACTTGCTTCGCCGCAAGGGGCGCAACCTGAGGCTTGGGCGCCTCCTCCCGCTTGCAGCCAAGCGCCATCGTTCCGCCTGCGACCGCTGCACCCTGCAGGAAGGTCCGGCGCCGGAATCCCGTAGCGGGCGGATTGTCCGGGGTCTCGGCCAGAACCTCCTGCTCTTTGCCTCCGTAGTGCGCGTCATGGTGGGCAATGTCTC
>JAUXFZ010000044.1 GCA_030622585.1 Myxococcales bacterium | reverse complement strand
CGATGAGGCAAGAGATCAGGAATAAACGAGTCATAGGTTCCTTGTAGACGAGGCTCAGGGGAGGTTTATTCCTCACAGTCTACGGGGCGCCAGCCCTTTTGTGAGACCAGCGGCATGTTGGTAGCTTTTTCGAGGCCTGCGATGGCGAGGTTGTACTCGGCGGTGGCCATGAGGCGCTTGGAGCGGGCGCTGAAGTACGCTTCGATCGCGTCGACGAGCTCCATGGCCGTCGTCGTTCCGATTTCATAACCTTGGCCCGCGGACACGAACCATTTGCGGGATTCTTTCTCGGCCCGCGTCCAGCTTTCCAGTCGCCGCTTGGCGTCCTGCAGTTGTTCGTAGAGAGCAGTGACCTCGATCGCGATGCCTTGCTCGGCCTCCTCGGTCTTCGCCTTCAGCGACAGAATCTCGGCCTTCGCCGCCTTGACGCGCGCGTGGGTCCCGCCGAAGTCGAGCTTCCATTGCGCGAGCAGTCCCGCGTAGGCGCCGGCGAAGTTGCCGCGGTCGATCACGAACGGGTTCTGTATGTCGGTGATGCCTGGCGTTCTGGCGAAGGTCGCACGCAGGGCAAGGAGGATGTCCGGGAGGTACCCGGCGCGCTTGACCGTGAGGTTGGCATCTTTCGCGGTCCTTGCCGCTTCGAGCTGCAACAGCTCCGGACGATTCGAAATTGCGCGTTCGACGTGCTCGCTGAGCTCGATGACCTGGCTCTCGACGACTCCGAGCGGACACTCCGGAACGATGGCCGGCTTGAGGCCCGAGAGGATTTCCAAAGCGGCACGGGCAGAGGCTTCCAATCGCAACGCTTCGGACTCTCGCGACTCGATCTCGGACAGCGCCGAGACCAGCCGCCAGTAGTCGGTTTGCTTCACTCGTGGGTCGTCCGCCTTCAAACGCGCGTCGAGCTTGTCCACCGCGTTTCTGAGCTTGTCCTTGCCCTCGGAGATCATCGCTTGGAGGTCGAGCGAGAGCTGCGTTCCGAAGTAGGCACGGCGTACGTCGAACACGACGCGCGCCATGGTGCCGTCTTGCGCGAGCTCGGAGGAGCGGATGCCTGCCATCGCGGCCTTCTTGCCGGCGCGATACTTGCCGAAGGTGTAGAGTGGAATCCCTCCTTCGATGGCGATTTCACCGCCGGGGCCCCAGCGATTGCCCCAGGGGATCTGGGGGTCGGGGCTGAAGGTGGTGGTTCCCTGAGCACCAGGCGCCACGAAGAACGTGGCCCGCCCCTGGAACTGCATGAAGGGGGAGAGCCTCGCTTCGATCAGGCGGGCTTCAGCCGCATCGATGTCCGCGGCCGCCGCCTTGAGCCCTGGATAGCGGAGCATCGCGGCCTGGGTGTACTCATCGATGTGGTACACGCGGCCGACGGATGCCTCGTCGGCGATCGCCCCAGCCGTGACGCTGAGCGTCGTCAGCGCGATGACCGCAAGCGCCCAGAACCTAACCATGGGCTTTTGTAGCCGGAAACGGTCGATTGGGCCACGAATGGGGGTTTACTTGGACTTCTTGGCGCCGCTCTGTTTGGCCTGCTTGTTGTACCGCTGGATCAGCACGTCCGTGAGATCGAGGTTCGAGGGCACCCACACGACGCCGCCTTCATTGGCTTCGATGATCATCGTGTACCCATCGGTCTGCCCTATGCGGCGGAGAATTGTCTGCATCTTCTCGAGGATCTTCTGGGTGAGCTCGGCTTCCTTCCGGGTGAGCTCTTCCTGGTACTGCACGTACTCGTTCTGCAGGTCCATCAGCTCCGCTTGGTACTTCTCGACCTTCTTCTTGAACGCATCCTGGCTGAGGACGTCTTGCTGGCGCTCGAGGCTCTCTTTTTGAGCCTTGAGGCTCTCCTGCTTGACGTTGAGAGATTTCTGTCGCTCGTCGAAGACTTTCTTCAGCCGCCGCTTAGCCTGCCGCCCGTCTTCGGTTTCGTTGATGGCTCGCTGGAGATCGACCACGCCGATTCTGACCTGTGCGTCCACAGTGGACGCCGATCCGGCGAGAATGATGGAAGCCAAGGCGATGGTAACGATTCTGCAAAAGCGCATGAGAGCATCCTTTCAGGCCCGCCGTAGCTAGCCGTTTGCCGCGATCCGGTCAAGCCGCAGGGGTTATACGACCGATGACCGCTTTTGATTCGATCAGAACGACTGACCGATGGTGAACTCGAACCGGATCGGGCTGTCCTGAGGCCGGCGATTGATGGGAATGCCCCATTCGAAACGCAGCGGTCCGAGAGGGGAGAACCACCGGACGCCGAAGCCCACCGAGTACCGGAGGAGGCCGTTTATCCCGCACGGTGCCGACGAGGGGTCGGAGTCGGGCGCGATGGGCGCCTGGCAGTTCCCGAACTGATCCTTGAAGGCGAAGATGTTCCAGGCGTTGCCGCCGTCGGTGAAGATGACGCCCTTGATGCCGACCGCCTCGATGAGCGGGAACTCGAGCTCGATGTTGTAGAAGGCTTGGAAGTCACCGCCGATCGGGCGGCCCTCGGCGATGATCGGGAGGTTTGGATCGCCGGCCGAGGCGACACCCGCCTGTGGGCCGACCGACTGCAAGCGGTAGCCTCGAATCGTGAAGATGCCGCCGAGGTAGAACCGCTCGAAGACCGGAACGATGTCACGGGAGGTGATCAGGCCCACCTCGGTATTGACCTTGAAGACCACTGGGCCGAACGCTTTCTTGTAGAAGCGCGCGAACGCAGTTTGCCGCACGAACGTATTGTCGGAGCCGAGGTACTGGTCTGCGAATTGGACGGCGTAGTTCGCGAAGATGCCCTGCGTCGTCGAAATCCGGTTGTCGCGATTGTCCCAGTTGATGGTGAAGCGGAGCGAGCTCGTGATGCCGTCACGGAACGCGTTGGCGATGAAGATGTTGGAGAAGGTGTTTGCGAGGTCGCCGCCCACGCCGAGGAGGTTTCCTCGGGGCTGGGAGATGACGACGTTCTCGAACTCATACCGGAGGAAGATGCGAAAGCGCGGATTGAACAGAGGGTGGCCCGTCGTGACGCTCGCGCCGGTGGAGTCCTGTCGAAAATCGCGGAAATCCCGAATGCGCTTGAACAGACCGAACCCGAGGCTCCATTCGGACCCGAGGAACCAGGGCTCTATGAAGTTGAGATCGATCTGCTGCCGAATGCCCGAGATTTGGAGGTTGAGGCCGAGTGTTTGGCCCCGGCCGAAGAGGTTCTGCTGTTGGACCTGCGCGGTGACGATGAAGCTTTCGAGCGATGAGAAACCGGCGCCGACCTGAAACGTGCCGGTCGGCTTCTCGGCGACTTCGACGTTGATCACCATTTGGTCGCGGCCGGTTCCTTCCTCCTCCGAGACGTCGACCCGCTCGAAGTAGCCGAGCTGAGTCACCAGCGCTCGCCCGTCCTCGAGTTTACTTTGGTTGTAGAGGTCGCCTTCGCTGAGTCGGAACTCCCGCCGGATGACGGCGTCTCGGGTCTTGGTGTTGCCGCGCACGTGGATGCGCTCGATGTAAACCAGCGGTCCCCGCCGGATGTTGATCGTCACGTCGACCAGGTGGTTGACCTCGTCGAGGTCGGTGCCGGGCACCATTTCCACTAGGGCGTAACCGTTGTCGCGGTAGGTTCGGCTGATGCCCTCGATGCCTTCGGCGATCTTGCTGCGGCTGAACCAGTCGCCCGGCTTGAGCCTCACCATCTTGCGGAGCTGGGGCTTCGGCGCGACGGTTTCCACTTCGTTGCCGGCGCCGTCGGTCTCCATGATGTCGAAGTCCCGAATTCGGAACCGTGGGCCCTCCTCGATGGGAATGGTGATGTCGACGTAGGCGCGGTCGGGAGTGAGCTCGACGGTCGGGCGCCCGGGCCGCATCATCAGGTAGCCCTTGTCGTAGTACCAGGCCTGAACCCGCGTCAGGTCTTCGTCGAACGCTGCACGGCTGAACATGTTGCCGTCGCTCAAGAACGAGAACATGCCCGTCTCGCTCGTCTGCATGATTTTCAGCAGCTCCGGTGCGGGGAGCTCCTCGTTGCCGACGAAACTGATGCGTCGGACCTCGACCTCGGCGCCCTCGTCGATCTTGAAGACCACGTCGACCTGGTTGCTGTCGCCCGAGACACGCCTGAGCTCGTACTCGACGTCGGCCAAGAAGAAGCCCTCTTCGGAATAGAGCTGACGCATCGAGTCGGCCTGCGCCTCGACATCGGGCACCGACAAGATGGTCCCCGGCTCGAGGGTAATCGTTTCGCCGATGTCGTCTTCATCGACTTCGTCGTTGCCCTCGTAGACGACCTTGCGGATAGCGGGGCGTTCGACGAGGCGAATCGTGAGCTTGATGCCCGCGCCGATCGGATCGGATTCGACCTGCAGGTCGTCGAAGTACCCCATGTTCCAGAGCGCCTTCGCGTCCCGGGTGACCGCCGGGTCCGTGCACGTGGAGCCTCGCCGGAGCTTCATGGTCGCTCGCACGTCATCGGGGTCGACACGCCGCGCTCCGACCACGACGATGCGTCGAATCTCCTTGTCATGGCAGCTCGTGCGCGGGACGTGGATGCCAGCGTTGGGGTCCTGGACCGGTTCGTAGTCGCCGCCTTCGCCCTCCGGGTCCTCACCACTCGCTATCGGCTCGGGCGGCTGTTGGGGCTGCGGGGATGTCCGCACGGGCCGCATCATCGGGGGCGGCGGCTCCTGCATATTGTCCCCGCTCTGAGCGCCCGCCACGGAAGCGAGCCCTGCTGCGAGCATCAGGGCTATGGCATGGGCGGAAGGGCGCATTGCGAGGCGTAACCAGCCGGGCGGCTATAGCCGTGGCCTATGAGGGGGTCAAGTTGGTTTTCCTTGGTTTTCAGGGGGTTGGGGGCGGCGTTCGTCCGAATCGATGCGCCCGTCCTTCATCGAAACGCGTCTCGGCATCATCGCGGCGAAATCGCGACTGTGGGTCACGATGAGGAAGGTGATTCCGTGCCGCTGGTTCAGATCGAAGATGAGCGACTGGACGGCGCTGCTGGTCTGACTGTCGAGATTCCCGGTAGGTTCATCAGCGAGCACTAGCTGGGGCTTCATCAGCAGCGCCCGCGCCAGGGCCACGCGCTGTTGCTCGCCACCGGAGAGCTCGCCGGGACGATGGGTGAGCCGGTCGGTGAGCCCCACCTCGTCGAGCAGTTGCCGAGCCCGGCCTTCCAGCCGTCGGCCGCCCTGAATCAGGCCTGGCATCATCACGTTTTCCAGCGCAGTGAACTCCGGCAGGAGATGATGAAATTGGAAGACAAAACCGATGCTTCGGTTTCGAAACTCCGCCAGATCCGAGCTTCCAAGGCGCGTGACATCCCGGCCTCCGAAGAGGATTCGCCCCTCGGTGGGCAAATCGAGCGTGCCGATCAAGTGGAGCAGGGTGCTCTTGCCGGCGCCTGACGGGCCGACGATCGTGACCATCTCTCCGCGATCGATTTGGAGATCGATGCCCTTGAGGACTTCGAGTGACCGGCCTTCGTGTTCGAAGGTTTTGGTCACGTTCTGGATGGTGACGAGAGGGTCGGTCATCGAAAACGCGAGTGTCAGTCGTATCGGAGCGCGTCGACCGGTCGCACGCGACTCGCTTGATACGCCGGAAAGAGGGTCGCCGCCAGGCATACCACCACCGTTGCGGCGCCCACCAGGGCGAACTCGGCGGGATCGAGGTGTACTGGGAGCTTGTCGATGTAATAGACCTCGGGATTCATTCGGATTCCAAAGTGTTCGGCGGCAAAAGTGAGGACGAAGCCAAGGCCGAGCCCCATGAGGCCGCCTGCCGATCCAATCATGAGACCCTCAATCACGAAGATCCGGATCACCCCGCGCGCAGGGGTCCCCATGGCCTTGAGGATACCCACCTCCCTGCGTTTCTCCTGCACGAGGAGGGTCAGGGTGCCGAAGACCGAGAAGCCAGCGATGAGGACCGCGATGCCGAGGGTGATGAACATGGCCAGCTTCTCGAGGGCCAGGGCGCCGAAGAGCTGCCGGTTCATCATTTTCCAGTCACGGACCCGCAGCCCGTCCTCGCCGATCGTCGAGGCTAGCAGGGCCGCCATGGCAGGGGCGCGCTCGACGTCCTCGACCTTGACCTCGATCCCGCTGATGCGGCCCTGCGAGCGGAGAAAGCTCTGGGCTACGCCGAGATCGATGTAGGCATGTTTCATGTCGTACTCGTACATCCCGCTGTAGAAGATGCCGGCGATTCGGAACGGACGGGTCTTGGGGATGGGGCCTGTCGGGCCGAGGTCGCCCCGAGGGGAGACCACCGTGACTCGATCGCCGACCACCAGCCGCAGTGCCCTGGCAAGCTCTTGCCCGACGATGAGGCCGGGCATCGCGTCTTCTTTGGCCTCGGCGGGGAGGCCTCTGGCCGCGGTGCGTTCGGCGCCTTGGATCATCGCGTCGATCGGTCCGGCGGGCGTGGTGACGATCGACGAATCGAGGATGCGTTCTGGATGCTGCAAGTGTTCGAGCTTGCCGTGCGTGAGGTTGTGGGCGAGGTCGGTCACGTCCGAAACCGTTTCGGGATCGATTCCGCGAAGGATCGCGCCGGCACGATTGGAGAGGCTCGACACCATGACCTCGACTTGGAGAAAGGGCGTGGCGGCGACGACGCCTTCGGTTTGCCGCGTTCGCTCGAGGAGAGGTTGCCAGTCGTCGATCTCCTCGGATACCCGGTCGACGACGATGTGCGCGTGGTTGCCCAGTATCTTCTTTTTCAGGTCGGCTCGGAAGCCACCCATCACGCTGAGCACGGAGATCAACATGCAAGAGGAGACGGCGACAGCGAGGATTGACAATGTGCCGCTTGCGGCGAGGAAGCCGGTCTTCTTGGCGCGAAGGTGGCGCGCGGCGACCATCGTACGGAACCCTATGCGTTCGAACGCCGACAGGAGCGGGCCGATCGCACGCAGCGAGAACCGGAGGGCGAAGACCGTCGTGAGAGTCATTCGGATGACCGCGCGAAGCAGGCTGGCGTCGTCGCCGTCAACAGGGGAGAGCGGGAACGAGAAACTGACGGCGAGGAAGGCGACCACGAGCGCCGCGTCGAAGCCCCACCAGAAGCGTTGGCGACGCGTGACTGGAATCAAGAACCAACAGGACACGCCCAAGATCACCATCAGCGCTGCGGTGAGGCTCTGAAGCGTGGTCGCGGCGTGATAGAGAGTGGGCACCCAGTCGAGGTCGAGGTCGGAGTAGGCGAGGCGAGTCAGGCCGAAGAGCAGGCTCGCGATGGTGCCTCCGAGGACGTGGCCGATCGAGACCCGTGCAGCCCAGAGCAGGATGCCCATCGATACGGTCGTGATCGCCGCATGCAGCCCTGTGGTGGTCGCCAAGCCCATGATTCGAGCGCGGCCGCGCGTGCCGCGAGGAAGGCCAGCGGCGCGCCGGAGGACGGCCGTGCTGAGCAGGGCCAAGGTGAGTTGCGCGGTAGCCCACGCGATGGCGAGACGAACCCATAGCAGGTCGTCGCCGATCGAGGCTTGAAACCACAGGGGGCTCGTCGCGCCAAACACGAGCACAGCGGCTCCATGCAAGATCCCGAAACCACAGAGAACCGCCGCCCAGAAACCAAGCGGCCGCGGTTGGCTCATTCGGCCTCCGGGCGAAGCAGCGGGAAGAGCAGCACGTCGCGAATCGCCGGCTGGTTACATAGAAGCATCACGAGCCGATCCACCCCGAGGCCAAAGCCGGCCGCAGGTGGCATGCCGTGGGACAGGGCGCGGATGTAGTCCGCGTCGAAGTCCATTGCTTCGTCGTCCCCGCGTGCGCGGTTGCGAAGTTGGGACTCGAAGCGCTCGGCCTGGTCGTCCGAGTCGTTGAGCTCGCTGAACGCGTTGCTCAGCTCGCGGCCGTCGATGAAGAGCTCGAAGCGGTCGACGTAGGCCTGGTCGTCGTCGTTGCGGCGAGCCAAAGGTGAGACCTCCCAGGGGAACTCGGTGATGAACACGGGTACCGATTGGGCGCCGTCGGGCGTGCGGTACATCGCGGTGAGGTCGGGTTCGGCCAAGAGCTCGAAGACGGCGAATACCCGCTCGCCGTGGGTCTCGCAGTGAGCAAGTTGTCTTTGAGCCGACGCATCGAGTCTGGGCAACATCGCGTTGCAAGCCGCGGCGAAGGCGTCGCTGTCTTTGACGGCGGCGGGCGAGAGGACTTCGGTCCAGGGAGTCGTGGGAACGTCTCCCTGGCCGGCGCGTTCGAGACGCTCGACGATCGCCTCGCGCATGTGCACACGCTTCCAATCCGCTTGCAGGTCGAACGCTCGGCCGCCTGTCAGCCCTGGGAACCGCGCGCGCAAATCCGCATCGACCGCGCGGATCATGTCGACGCACAGGTCCATCAAGTCCTCGTAGGTGGCGTACGCCATGTAGAACTCGAGGATGGTGAACTCGGGGTTGTGCTTGGTGCTGATGCCCTCGTTGCGGAACGTGCGGCCGATTTCGTACACGCGGTCGAAGCCGCCGACTAGCAGCCGCTTGAGGTAGAGCTCGGGGGCGATGCGCAGGATGAGCTCTAGGTCGAGAGCGTTGTGGTGCGTGTCGAATGGTTTGGCGGTGGCCCCGCCCCGGATCGCGTGGAGCAGGGGCGTCTCGACCTCGAGGAAACCGAAGACGTCGAGAAAGCGCCGCAGCGACTGGACGATGAGGGTGCGCGCTCGGAACACCTCGGCGACCGCTGGGTTGGCGAACAGGTCGACGTACCGCTCGCGGTATCGCTTCTCGACGTCTTTGAGGCCGTGCCACTTCGCGGGTGGGGGCAACAGGGCTTTGCCGAGATGCTCATAGCGGCGGGCGCTCACCGCGAGGGCGCCGGTCCTGGTGCGGATAGCCGGGCCTTCGACCAGGACGTGGTCCGCGAGGTCGAGGAGCTTGAGGACGGCCGCGTCGCGGTCGCTCAGGCTGTCTGGCCGGACCAGCGACTGGGCATCGCCGTGGGGGGTGCGGATCACGAGGAACGGCCCGCGTTTGGCAACCACGCGGCCAAAGAGCGGAACGTGGGGCGAGTCTTCGGTCAGCTCGTCTTCGAGCGGAAGCTTGGCGCATGCTGCTTCATCCGCAGCGAGCAGAACGAGCTGGCGGCGCCCCTCTTCGAACTCCGGGTTGGTGCGCCAGGTGTTCGGGTACGGCAAGACGCCCAGCTCGCGTAAGCGCTCTGCCTTCGTCAACCGCGTTTTCCGCAGCTCGTCTTCGGTGGCCACTTGCTATTCCCCTTGGGCTTCGCCCGCCTTTTTCTTCTTCTTCTCCGCGTTCAGCAAGAGATAGGTTTCGATGAATTCGTCCAGGTCGCCGTCCAGCACGGCAGCCGCGTTGTTTACTTTATGGTCGGTGCGCTCGTCCTTGACCATGGTGTAGGGCTGGAGCGTGTAGGTCCGCACCTGGGAGCCGAACGCGATGTCGGCGCGGTCGTTGAGGAACGCCTCTTCGAACGCCTGTTCTCTTTCTCGGCGGGCCTTCTCGAACAGCAAGCCGCGGAGCATCTTCAACGCAGTGTCACGGTTCTGGTGCTGCGAGCGCTCGGCCTCGCAACGGACGGTGAAGCCGGAGGGGATGTGCTTCATGCGCACTGCGGACTCCGTTCGGTTGACGTGCTGGCCGCCGGCGCCCCCGGAACGCATCGTGCTTACCTCGAGGTCTTCGTCGCGGATCTCGATCTCGCCTTCGGTCAGATCCTCGCCGAGGTCCGGGACGACGCTCACGCCCGCGAACGAGGTGTGCCGGCGCTTGTTGGCATCGAAGGGGCTGATCCGGATCAAGCGGTGTACGCCGTTCTCGGCGCGAAGATAGCCGTAAGCGTTGGTCCCACGGGCCACGAACGTGGCGTCCTTGATGCCGGCCTCGTCGCCCGCCTGCTTGCTGAGGAGCTCGGTCTTGAAGCCCCGACGCTCGCACCAGCGGAGGTACATGCGCAGGAGGATATCGGCCCAGTCCTGGGCCTCGGTGCCTCCGGCGCCCGGATTGATGGTGACGATCGCGTCCGTGTCGTCGTCCGGGGTGAGCATACGCTTCAGCTCGAGCCCGCGAACCTCTGCCTCGACCGAGGGGATCTGCTCGGCCACGTCCGCCACCACACCTTCGTCTCTCTCGCTCGCCGCGAGCTCTAGCAACTCCAACAAATCCCGAGCTTCTCCGTTCACCCTCTCGAATTCCTTGAGGGTTTCCTCGGCGGATGCGCGCTCGCGCATCATCTTCTGGGCCTTCTGTTGGTCGTCCCAAAACCCCTCGGCGAGGCTCAGGTTGGTGAGCCGGTCGATGTGGTGACGAAGGCTGTCGAGGTCAAAGATACCTCCCCAGCGCCTGCATGCGCTGTACGAGGTCTTGAAGTTTTTCCCGGCATTCCCCTGGCGTCATCACTCTGCGCGCGACCTACCGCGACACCCCCTCAATGTCAATTTGGCGTTTTGGCTTGTGTTAGGGAGCGGTTTCCGGTTCACTTTCGCGCCATGGCTCCTTGGAGAGGTTTTGGGATTGGTGCGCTCGTG
>JAUXFZ010000430.1 GCA_030622585.1 Myxococcales bacterium | reverse complement strand
GCCGCCTGTCCCCGGGATCCTCGGACCTCGACGCGATCGGCTCCCGCTTGGGTCAACTCGACGTGTCGCCACTCGCAGGTCACGTCGGGCAACAGATACGCCGAAGGATCACCGATCTCGTAGATCAACTGTTCGGAAGCGGTGCGAACATCGACCAAGCCTCCGCTGCCATCGGGCTTGGTCAGAACGAACGAACCGTCGGCACGACATTCAGCAATGGGATAGCCGATATCGTGCCACGACGGAACGTCTTCCCAGTCGGTCAGTAGGCCCCCTGTCGACTGCGGCCCGCACTCCAGCAGATGGCCAACGAGGCTGCCCTGCGAGAGAGCATCGAGATCCTCGAGGGCCCACCCGAACTCGTGAATCAGCGGCCCGAGCGCGAGCGCGGAGTCTACGCAGCGCCCGGTGATCACCACGTCCGCCCCGGCACCAAGCGCGGCCGCGATCGGCCGAGCGCCCAGGTAGGCGTTGAAGCTCAGCGGCTCGGTGACGAGCGGGGATCCGTCACTCATTTCCACGAGCCCGAGGGCGCCGAGCTCGTCCAGGCGATCCATCAGGTTGTCACCCTCTACCCAAGCGATGCTCAACGGGAGGCCCGCTTGATCGGCCACGGTCCGCAGCGCCTCGGCCGCAGCCTGCGGATTCACCCCGCCCGCGTTCGTCACGACGCGCACCCCCTGTGCTACGAAACGCGGCAGGTCGCGACCGATCATCGTGATCACGTCGGTCGCATAGCCAAGGGCCGGATCCCGTTGGCGCGCTCGCGTGAGGATGCCCATGGTGACCTCGGCGAGTGCCTCAAAGAAAATGTAGTCGCACCGGCCTGAGTCGAGCAGCTGCGGCGCAGCAAACGAGGTGTCCCCCCAGGCGCCTGCCGCGCCACCAAGCACGACGACGCGCTCGTCACGACTTCCCTGTCTATCTGCGTCGGCCTCGCCCATCAGGTCCTCTCACGCGTTGCCCGGCCAATCCGCCGGGGAGTGTGGTAATAGTCGAGCGCCCCAATGTACACCAAGAAGAACTACTCGGTTGTGGATATGGCGTGGTGGACGCGGCACGAGACGGCCCTGCTGCTCCTGATCGCGGCGATCCCCGTCATCGTGTACGAAGTGTTCGACCAGAAGTGGCTACACCTCCCGTGGCTGCCCATTGCGGTCGTCGGCACGGCCGTCGCCTTCATCATCAGCTTCCAGAACAATGCCACGTACGACCGCGTTTGGGAGGCGCGAAAGATTTGGGGGGGCATCGTCAACGCCTCGCGCGCCTGGGGTATCCTGGTCAACGACTTCATCACCAACGACTTCACGGGTGACAAAGCCGAAGCTTCGGAACTGGAGGCCATCCGCAAGGAGCTGGTGTTCCGCCACATCGGCTGGATGACGGCGTTGCGCCACGCCATGAGGCAGCCGCGGCCCTGGGAGCACGTCATGAAGCACCCCACCAACAAGGAATGGGGCGAGGCGATTGGCGTGAGAGAGCAACGCTTTCCGCTCGAGGGGGAGCTCGCGCCCTATGTCTCCGACGAGGAGCTCGCGTACGTCCTTGCGAAGTCCAACAAGTCCACGCACCTCATCTCGCTTCAGTCGAAACAACTGCGTCGGCTACGAACCCAAGGCCTCATCGAAGATTTCAGGCACATGGAGATGGAGAACATCCTGGCAGAGCTCTTTGCGCTTCAGGGGAAGTCGGAGCGCATCAAGAACTTCCCCTACCCGAGACAGTACGCGACGCTCAACTGGATCTTCTTGTGGATCTTCGTGCTGCTGCTGCCTTGCGGTGTCATGTTCGAGTTCGATAAAATCGGCCTCGCGGTGAGCGACCAACATCCCGTCATCGGACCGAACTTCATTTGGTTTAGCGTGCCCTTTAGCGCTCTCGTGATGTGGGTGTTTCACACCATGGAACGCATTGGACGCGTCAGCGAGAACCCGTTCGAAGGGACCCCCAACGACGTGCCCATCACGACGATCGCTCGAGGAATCGAGATCGATCTCCGCGAAATGCTCGACGAGGACCCCGCATCCATCCCTCCTCCGATCGAGGCCCAACACCACACTCAAACGTAAGAGGAGCCATGACCAGCTACGACGAAGTCTTCGAGAACAACCGCAAATGGGTTCAGGAACACACCGGTCGAGATCCGAATTTTTTCAGTCGGCTTGCGACCGGTCAGGACCCAGATTTGTTGTTCATCGGATGCGCCGACAGCCGTGTCCCCCCCAACGAGATCATGGGGCTGGAGCCCGGCGACGTGTTCGTCCACCGAAACGTGGCGAACCTGGTGGTCAGCACCGACATCAACGCCCAGTCGGTCATCGAGTACGCCGTTGGGCATCTCGGCGTGAAACACGTCGTCGTCTGCGGACACTACGGGTGCGGCGGCGTCGCGGCCGCCATGCAACCGGCGGATCTCGGGCTGCTAAATGGCTGGCTGCGCGAAATTCGCGACGTCTACCGGCTATATCAAGGCGAGCTCGACGCCATCGAAGACCCGGACATGCGCTACCGGCGGCTCGTCGAGCTGAACATTCAAGAGCAGTGTGTGAACGTCATCAAGACGGCCGTGGTTCAAAAGCAATACCTGCGTACCGGGCACCCGATCGTTCACGGATGGGTGTACGATATCGCCAACGGCCTGCTCCGCGACCTAGAGATCCCTTTCGGCGACATTCTGGCGGAGATTCGGGAAATCTATCGCCTCGAAGAGGGGTAAGCCGCTGCGTCGATCAGAGGATGTACTTCGCGAGGTCTTGATCTGCGAGGATGGGATCCAGCGTGGCCTTCACATAGTCGACGTTCACGAGGAACTTTGACTGCGCACGCTCCGATGCGTCGTAAGACAGCTCTTCAAGCAGCGCCTCCATGATGGTGTACAGGCGGCGAGCACCGATGTTTTCGGCACGCCTGTTCGCCTCCGCGGCATAGCCCGCAAGCTCTTCGATCGCATCGGGCTCGAAGACGACCTCGATGCCCTCTGTGGCCATCAATGCCTGGTACTGCTTGGTGAGCGCGTTCTTCGGCTCGATGAGGATCCTGATGAAGTCTTCCTTCTCGAGCGAATCGAGCTCGACCCGGATGGGGAAGCGTCCCTGTAGCTCTGGGATCAGGTCGGAGACCTTCGACACGTGGAACGCCCCCGCGGCGATGAACAGGATGTGGTCGGTCTTCACGGAGCCGTACTTCGTGCTCACTGTCGAGCCTTCGACGATGGGAAGAAGGTCACGCTGCACGCCTTCCCTCGATACATCGGGACCGCCGACGCTGCGATCGGAGCTCACCTTGTCGATCTCGTCCAAGAAGACGATGCCCGCCTGTTCGGTCCGTTGCACCGCGTCGCGGTGGACCTTGTCGTGGTCGATGAGCTTCTTGGCCTCTTGCTGTTTGAGAACCTCGAGCGCGTCCGGGACCTTGAGCCGGCGCCGCTTCGTCTTCCCTTTGAACCCGGGCATCTGCGACATCATGTCTTGCAGGTTGACCTCCTCGGTGCCCTGCG
>JAUXFZ010000410.1 GCA_030622585.1 Myxococcales bacterium | reverse complement strand
GGCACGGCACGCGTATCGTACCGGTTCTCCCGGAACTCTTTGGAGCTCAGGACCGCCAGATGCATTGGAATGGTCGTGGAAATGCCATCACAGCGAATCTTCTGTAACGCTTCAGTCAAGCGTTCGGAGGCGGCCTCGCGATCCTCGCCCCAGGCGATCACCTTACAGATCAGGCTGTCGTAGTGGGGCGGAACCTCGTAGCCAGACTCGACATGGGTGTCGACGCGAACGTGTTCGTCCCCCGAGGTGGCCTCCCATTGCGCGATCACACCGGGGCTGGGGGCGAACCCGTTGGACGGATCCTCTGCGTTGATGCGGCACTCGATCGCGTGACCACGAAGGTCGACGTCACCCTGAGAAAACCACAGCGGCTCGCCGGCGGCGACACGAATCTGCGCCTCCACGAGATCGATGCCCGTTCGCATCTCCGAGACGGGGTGCTCGACTTGCAGACGCGCGTTCATCTCCATGAAGCGGAGATCACCGTCCTCGTCGAGCAAGAACTCCATGGTGCCCGCACCCACATATCCGATGGCACGCGTAGCGCGAACAGCCGCCTCTAGCGTTTGCTCCCGCTCGTCATCGCTCAACACCAGGGCCGGGGACTCTTCGATGAGCTTCTGGTGCTTGCGTTGAACCGAGCAGTCGCGCTCTCCGAGGTGCACGACGCGACCGTACTTATCCGCGAGGAGTTGGATTTCGATGTGGCGCCCGCCTTCAATCAGCTTCTCGAGGTAGAGGCGACCGTCCGCAAAGCACGCGAGCGACTCGGACTGCGCCGAATCGTAGGCATCTTTCAGATCGGACGCGCTTCGAACGATGCGCATCCCCCGACCACCTCCACCGCTTTCCGCCTTCAACAGGATCGGGAACCCAATCGAGTCCGCAACCTCTCGCGCTTGATCGACATCCCGAAGCACCCCGTCGCTTCCGGGGATCACTTTCAATCCCGCCCCAGCCATCGCAGCCTTGGCCGGCGTCTTTCGCCCGAGCTTCTGCATCACCGCAGCCGGAGGACCGATGAACGTCACCCCGTGCGCTTCACACAGCGACGCGAAGGCGGGGTCCTCGGCAAGAAACCCCCACCCAGGGTGAAGCGCGCTGCAGCGGGTCTGCACCGCGGCCTGCACGATGCGCTCTTTCGCCAGATAGCTCTCGCTGGACCTCGACGGGCCGAGAACCACGGACTCCCTGCCTCGGAGATACGGCGCCTGGCGGTCAGCTTCCGACACGCCAAAGACCGGCACGATGCCAAGCTTGTCGCAGGTCCTCGCGATGCGGGCTGCAACCTCGCCGCGGTTCGCGATGAAAAGACGGCGAAATTGGTTCACGGGCGCGCACCTTAACACCGCCCCCGCCCCGTGAACAGCAGAGGGAGCATTGCGCCGCCGTTCGTGCCAAAATGGTGAGGTTATGTGCCGCTTGTTTGGGTTTCGCAGCGTGATTCAGAGCCAGGTCCACCGGTCCTTGATGGACGCCGACAATGCGCTCGGCACCCAGAGCAACGACCACCGCGATGGCTGGGGGGTGGCCTTCTACGTCGATGGCACCCCTCACATCACGCGCAGCCCGACGACGGCCATCGATTGCGCCCTCTTTCGCCGAGTGAGTGGCATCGTGGCGTCCGAGACGGTCCTCGCGCATGTCCGGCGCGCCACCAACGGCGAGCTCTCGGTGCTCAACTGCCATCCGTTCCAGTACGGCAAGTGGGTGATGGCTCACAACGGCGACATTCAAGATTTCCCCAAGCACCGACCGGAGCTCGTGGAACGGATTGCACCCATGCTCCGACGCTACATCCTCGGCGACACGGACAGCGAGGTGTTGTTCTTCCTGTTCCTCACGCACTTGTCGCAACACGGACCACTGGCGGGTCGCATCGGCGTTGAAGAGACTTCGATGGCGCTCCAGTCGACGCTGGAACAGGTGCGGGCGATCTGCGACGTCGATCCCGAAAAGGACGCCTCGCTCCTCACGACCATCGTCACCGACGGGACGACCATGGTGGCAGCGGAGGGCGGTAAAGAGCTGTTCTGGTCGACCTACAAGACTCGATGCGCGGACCGCGACACGTGCCCCAGCCTGTCACCGGAATGTGAAGCCCCTACCGAAAGCGGCTACGTCAACCACCTCATCTTCTCGAGCGAGACGATCCAAGGCGAAAACATCTGGCTGCCCTTGGAAACCGGCGAGCTCATCGGCGTCGATTGGCGCATGAAGCTCCAGCGCACCAGCGGCCAGCGCCACCTAGCCGTAGTCAACTGATCACAACGAGGGGTCAGGCCCCTCGTTCAAAGGGCTAATCCGTCGATGGACCAGGTGTACAAAAGCGAGCTGAACCGCGACGTGCCATTGGCGCGTCCCGATGAGTTTACTCCTGTGAACATCGGCCCTCTCACGGTCTGGCCACCGGTGGTTCTCGCACCGATGGCAGGGGTGACCAACTGGCCGTTCCGCGCAATCTGCGCGCGATTTGGAGCGGGCCTCTACGTGAGCGAGATGGTGACGGCGCGACCACTCGTCGAAGGCCGGGCCAAAACGCTCATGCTCGCCGAGTTTGGGGAGGGCGAGTCGCCACGAAGCCTCCAGCTCTATGGGGTCGACCCGCACTACGTGGGGGAGGCGGTGAAATGGCTCGTGGGCGAAGGACACGTCGACCACATCGACATGAATTTCGGATGCCCGGTACGGAAAGTCACGCGCAAAGGTGGCGGATCGGCGATCCCCGCGAAGCCACGCTTGCTAGCCGACATCGTCCGAGCGGCCGTGCAGAACGCAGGTGAGATTCCCGTCACCATCAAGTTTCGGATGGGCATCGACGACAGCTTGCTCACCTATGAGGACGCCGGGCGCATCGCCGAAGACGAAGGTTGCGCGGCGGTCGCTTTGCACGCGCGCACCGCTGCGCAGCTCTACGACGGAGAAGCCCAATGGGACGCGATCGCGAACTTGAAGCAACGCGTGCGAACCATCCCCGTGCTGGGCAACGGCGACATCTGGGAAGCCCACGACGCGCTTCGAATGATGCGGACGACAGGCTGCGACGGTGTCGTCATCGGCCGAGGTTGCCTCGGGCGGCCCTGGCTCTTCCGAGATTTGGCCGATGTCTTCGCAGGGCGCGAGCCCCAGAACCCCCCAATCTTTGGTGAGGTGGCCGAGATTGCGGTGGAGCACGCCACCCTGTTGAGCGACTGGGCCGGCGAGGCCCCGGCGATGCGCATGTTCCGCCGGCACAGCAGTTGGTACACGAAAGGTTTTCGGGGCAGCGCCAAGCTCCGCTCCCGCCTCATGCGTGTCACCACCCTCGACGAGCTCCACGAAGTCCTCCGCTCCGCAAACCCAGCAGAGCCCTTCCCCCCCGAGGCCATGCGAGTCCCCCGAGGAAAGACCGCAGGCCGCCAAAAAGTCACCCTCCCCGAAGGCTTCCTAGAAACCCGCCTCACCGACAACACACCGCCCGTCTACGTAAACCCCGGCAGCGGCGGCTAACCCGCAGTGCCAGGGACGGTCTTTCCTTCTTTCCGAATGCGCGCTGGGGACGAACTCGACCCGGGACCGCAGGACCAAAACGGAAAGAAGGAAAGACCGTCCCTGGCGCTGTCACCGG
>JAUXFZ010000034.1 GCA_030622585.1 Myxococcales bacterium | reverse complement strand
TTCCTAAGACCGCTTGGCCTCCGACTTCTTTCACCAAGACTGAGCGCGATCCCTGGGTGAACATGTTGCGCGTCACGGCCGAGTGCACGGCTGCGATCCTCGGAGGCGCCCAGAGCATCGCGACAGCGCCGTTCGATTCCGCGATCGGCCCCGTCGATGAGCTTGCTCAACGTGTCGCGCGCAACACGCAGATCGTGCTGCGCGACGAATCGCACCTTGGCGAGGTTGCTGACCCAGCTGGCGGTAGCTGGTTCGTCGAGCGCCTCACCGACGATCTGGCGCGCGCCGCATGGGAAGAGCTTCGTTCGGTCGAGGCAGATGGTGGAATCCTCTCCGCCCTCGGCACGGGTAAGCTCGTCGATGCGGTTGGCGAGGTGGCGGACGCGAGGGAGCAGCGGATCGCCCGACGTAAGACGCCCATCGTCGGCGTGAGCGACTTTCCAAATTTGCATGAGGCTCCTGTCGAGCGAGAGGCCGTCTCCAAGGACGAAATCCAAGCGCTGCTCAAGACATCGATCGACTCGCTGGACCTCGGCGCGCACGGAGAAGGCCTCCGCGCGCTCGTGGGCATCGCGAACGAGGCGGCACACGAGCCGGGTGCACTCACCGAGGCTTGCCTCGCGCTCACGACGGGCGGAGCTGACATGTACAGCGTCGCGACGGTGTTGCAGCATGGTCAGCCAGATTTTCACGTGGAGCCAATTCTACAGTGGAGAGCCGCAGAGTTGTGGGAGGCGCTACGTTCGCGCAGCGATGGGCATTCGCCCCGGCCGGCGGCGTTCCTCGCGAATCTCGGAGCGACCCCATCGCACATGGTGCGCTCTACCTGGACGCAGAACCTTCTCGCTGCCGCCGGCATCGACGTTGCGACGAACGACGGCTTTGCCGACCCTCAGGCGCTCGCGGCGGCTTGGAAGGATTCCTCTGCAGCGCTCGCTGTCATTTGCGGCAACGATGAGACCTACGAGAAGTGGCTCGAACCGACGGTCGCGGCTTTGAAGGCTGCCGGATGCCCGCTGGTGTTGGTCGCGGGCCGCCCCGATGAGCGCGAGACGGCACTGCGCGAAGCCGGGGTGAGCGACTTCGTGTTCGTCGGGGCGGACGTGCTCGGGGTGATGAGCCAGGTCCTCGATTCCATCGGGGTGCAATGATGAGCCGGTTTCCTGACTTCAGTACGGTCGAGTTCGATGCCGCCATCGAGGGCAGCTCGTCGCCGCTCGCGGACTGGGAGGCGCTCGTCGGTACGGGAGCCGATCAAGCCTGGCAGACACCCGAAGGCATCACGGTAAAGCCTGTGTACACGGCCGATGATCTCGATGCTGTTACCCATCTTCAGACCATGCCGGGGCTTCCGCCGTTCCTACGTGGTCCATACGCGACCATGTACGTTCGTCGGCCCTGGACCGTTCGTCAGTATTCGGGCTTCTCGACCGCCGAGCAGAGCAACGCGTTCTATCGCCGCAACCTCGCCGCCGGGCAAAAGGGGCTCTCGATCGCGTTCGATTTGGCGACGCACCGCGGATACGACTCCGACCACCCGCGCGTCGCGGGAGACGTAGGGATGGCCGGGGTGGCGATCGATTCCATCAAGGACATGCGCATCCTTTTCGACAGCATTCCGCTCGACAAGATGAGCGTGTCGATGACGATGAATGGCGCCGTCCTGCCGATCCTCGCGCTCTACATCGTTGCGGCGGAAGAGCAGGGCGTCGACCCGAAGCAGCTCACGGGAACCATCCAGAACGACATTCTCAAAGAGTTCATGGTTCGCAACACTTACATCTACCCTCCGTCACCTTCGATGCGTATCGTGGCGGATATCTTCAAATACACCGCCGCGAACATGCCGCGATTCAACAGCATCAGTGTTAGCGGCTACCACATGCAGGAGGCGGGGGCGACGCAGGACCTGGAGCTTGGCTACACGCTGGCGGATGGACTCGAGTATGTGCGCACCGGGCTGGCCGCGGGTCTCGGCATCGACGAGTTCGCGCCTCGCGTCAGTTTCTTCTGGGCAGTTGGCACCAACTTCTTCATGGAGATTGCCAAGCTTCGGGCGGGGCGCCTTCTGTGGGCCAAGCTGATCGAGCAGTTCAACCCGAAGAACCCGAAGAGCCTCGCGCTTCGCACGCATTGCCAAACTTCGGGCTGGAGCCTCACGGCGCAGGATGTCTACAACAACGTCGTGCGCACGTGCATCGAAGCGATGGCCGCGACTCAGGGGCACACGCAGAGCCTGCATACCAACTCGCTCGATGAAGCCATTGCCCTCCCGACTGATTTCAGCGCGCGCATCGCGCGCAACACGCAGCTCTACCTCCAGCTCGAAAGCGGCACCACCAACGTGATCGACCCATGGGGCGGGAGCTACTACGTCGAGCGCCTCACCCACGAGCTTGCCCTCCGCGCGTGGCAGCACATCAAAGAGGTGGAGGAGATCGGGGGGATGACCAAGGCCATTGAAGAAGGGCTGCCCAAGCTTCGCATCGAGGAGGCGGCCGCGCGGACCCAGGCACGAATTGATTCCGGCCAGCAAACGATCGTCGGAATCAACAAGCACCGTCTCGACAAGGAAGACGACCTCGAAGTGCTCAAGGTGGACAATACCGCGGTCCGGGAGGCGCAAATCGCGCGTCTTGCGGAGCTCCGAGCCGAGCGCGACGAGGCTGCGCTGACGCCGAAACTTGAAGCTTTGACCAAGTGCGCCGAAACTGGCGAGGGCAATCTGCTCGAACTGGCGATCGACGCGGCCAGGCATCGGGCAACGGTGGGAGAGATCAGCGACGCGCTCGAACGCGTCTGGGGGCGTTACCAAGCAACGATTCGGAGTATCGAAGGCGTGTATCGAAGCGAAGTGGGTAGAGATTCGGAAGCTGTAGACCGCGTGCGAGATCGTAGCGACGCGTTCTTGGCTACGCACGGGCGCCGGCCGCGGATCCTCGTGGCCAAGATGGGGCAGGATGGGCACGATCGTGGCCAGAAGGTGATCGCCACGGCGTTTGCCGATCTCGGATTCGATGTCGATATCGGACCGTTGTTCCAAACGCCGGAGGAGAGCGCGAAACAAGCGATCGAGAACGACGTGCATATCATTGGCGCCAGCTCGCTGGCGGCAGGGCATCTGACGCTGGTGCCGCAGCTCAAGCAGGCGCTCAAAGACCTTGGCCGGGAAGACATTCTCGTGGTCGTGGGCGGCGTGATCCCGCCGGCCGACTACGACGCACTCCGCGATGCCGGAGCCGTCGCGATCTTCGGGCCAGGCACGGTCATCGCCGACGCCGCGATCGAGTTGCTCGAGCAGCTGGATGCCCAACTCGGGGGGTCGTGAAACGCCTCGACACGAAGGACTATGTCGACGGAGTGCGCGGAGGCGACCGCGCGATCTTGGCCAGAGCGATCACGTTGATCGAAAGCGAGCAACCGGCGCATGCCCAGCTGGGTCAGGAGGTGCTGGAGGCGCTGTTGCCTCACACCGGTGGGGCGCACCGAGTGGGGATCAGCGGCGTGCCCGGCGCCGGCAAGAGCACCTTCATCGACGCCCTGGGCACGATGCTCACTGCTCAGGGACATCGCGTGGCGGTGTTGACGGTCGATCCCTCCAGCAGCATCAGCGGCGGAAGCATCCTCGGCGACAAGACCCGAATGTCGACCCTCAGCAACGATCCCGATGCGTTCATCCGCCCTTCGCCCACGAGTGGGACGCTCGGTGGGGTTGCTGCAAAGACGCGCGAAACCATTCTCTTATGCGAGGCCGCGGGCTTCGACGTGGTGCTCGTCGAGACCGTAGGCGTGGGTCAATCGGAGACCATCGTCGCCGGGATGGTGGACTTCTTCCTCGTGTTGCTGATCGCGGGCGCCGGCGACGAGCTCCAGGGCATCAAGCGCGGCATCCTCGAAGTGGCCGACATGCTCGCGATCAACAAGGCCGATGGTGACAACCGGCTTCGCGCCAAACGCGCCCAGGCTTCCTATCAAAGCGCTTTGCGTCTGATGCGAGGTGACAGTGTGCCGCCCGTCGTGATCTGCAGCGCCCTCGAGAAGACGGGGCTGAGCGAGCTTTGGGCACTGGTGGTCGAGAGCCGTAGCGAACTGGAGAGCTCCGGGGAGCTCCAGCGGAGGCGGCGGGTCCAGCAGGTGCGATGGATGTGGGACATGATCGAAAACGGGCTCCGTCGATCGCTTCAGGGCGACCCGGATTTGTCGGCCTTGATCACCCAACTCGAAGATGCCGTCGGTCACGGGCGGGCGACCCCGAGCTCCGCAGCGTTGCGAGTTCTTGGCCGGTTTGCGGACCGCGCAGCAGACGTACTCAAGCGCGACTGAGCTCGTCGGCGGAATCGGCGCTCTTCGCTCCGCGCTTGCCTGCCGGTTTCGGAGTTGGCCCAAGGAGATCGGCCAACCACCGCAGGTCGTCACTGTGCGCGAGGGAGTGTTTGATGATCATGGTTAGGGGCGCGGAGACGAGCGCGCCGACCGGGCCCAGCAGCCAACCCCACACTACCATGGAGATCAAGATGACCAGCGCGGACAGTCCCAGCGCATGACCCATCACCCGAGGCTCGATCGCACCCACCGACAGGTTGATCGCGCCAAATCCGGCTGCGACCACGAGCGCCTGCCCGGGCCCCAGCTGAATCAGCGCGAGTGTGATCGGCGGCACCGCTGCAATGATCTGGCCGACCGTTGGTATGTAGTTGAGTAGGTAGGCGAGTAAGCCCCAAAGGACCGGGACGTCGACGCCGCGCCACCAGCACCACACGAACACCAGGACGCCTGTCAGCAGGCTCATCACCGTCTTGGCCACCAGGTAGGTGTTGACCTCGTGAGCGGCAGAAGAAAGGTCGTCGATTTGGCTCGGCGTTGCGATTTTGGCGAGCTTTTCGCGAAGTCCGGTCGACTCGAAGAGCATGAAGGCGACGATGAGGAGGACGAGCACCATCTGTGACACCAGGGAAGCCGCTGATTGGGCCATGGTGGTTGCAAGGTTCAGCATCCAGGTTGGCTCGGAGAAGTCGTAAATCGATTCGAGGCGGATGCCGTAGTCGGCCAGCCAGATCTCGAGTTGTTCGATCTGGCCCGAGAGCATGGAGGCGTACTCGGGTACTCGTTCGGTGAACGTCGCTACCGCCGCGGCGAGTGGGAAACCGAGGGCGCCTCCGGCGGCGACGTCCAACAATAGCCCCGACGAGACTGCGAAGAGCCGGGGGACGCCGCGATCGCATAACCAAATCACCAAGGGCGCGGTGACGATGGCAATGAACGCGGCGACGAGCACGGGCACCAACAGTGGCGCAGCGAGCTTGATGCCGCCTCCGATCACGATGATCGAAGCACCGATGAGAACGATGCGTCCGTCTTTGGCTACAGCCACCCTCTCAATGTAGCCCGGATCACGAAGGCGCGCGATCCAGCAGCTCGAGCTTGGTGCCGTTCACCCGCAGTCCGGCCGTGCCGTCGATGATCGCGCGCAGCTCGCGGCCGACCAAGGTGTCACGCCAGCCCTTGGAGAGGCGGGAAGGTTGGTGCAGTACCAGGCTGGTGACGTCGTCGCGGGTGCCGAGCACGCTCATGTCCAGGGCCTCTTCGCCGGCGCGTTGAGCGAGCCAGGCGAGACACAGTGCGACCACGCCGTCGACGTCGGCGATGTTCTCTGGCCGCTTAGGGGGCAAGCGGACCGCCTCCTTCGGAAGCTGGGCACCGCGCTCGATAGCGGCAAGGAGCTGGTCTGTTTGCTTGAACCGCCGGAGGTCGAGGTTCCGGACGCCCTTTAGCTGCTCTATGTTGCGTGCCGGGCGCTGGGCGAGCGCCAACAACGGCATGTCCGATAGCACCGTTCGCGGCGGACGGTTTTGCTTCTTGGCGACCTGGTCACGCCACGCGGCGAGCTCTTGCGCGACCCCGCGTGCTCGGCCGTTGAGCTTGGTCTTGCCGCGCAACTTCCACCAGAGGGTGTCGGGGTCCGGCGGAGTTCTATCTTTCGAACGCAGGCGCTCGATCTCTTCCTCGGCCCATGCGAGACGGCCGCGCTCCTCGAGACGGCCGGCCAAGGTGTCGCGAAGCTCCAACAGGTGCGCCACATCCGACGCGGCGTAGCGGAGGTCCGCATCGGGCAGGGGGCGGCGGGTCCAGTCGGTGAGCTGGGAGCTCTTGTCGAGCTGAACGCCCAAGAACCCCTCGACCAGCTTGCCGAGCGAGCTCGTTCGATACCCACAGAAAAGGGCCGCGATCTGCGTGTCGAACATGCGCCTTGGCACCGTGCCCGTCCCGAGCTGCAAGATCTCCAGATCTTGGGAGCCGGCGTGCATCACGCATACCGCGTCGGTGTCGAACGCCCGGCCGAGGGCGTGGACATCGACAGCAAGCGTGTCGACCAGCGCGATGCGGTTTAGAGTGGCGAGCTGCACGACTGCAAGCTGAGGGAGGTACGTTCTCTCTCGATGAAACTCGGTGTCCAGCGCGTACGCGCTGGCCTCGGAAAGCTCGTCGACAAGCGCGTCGAACTCTGTTTGATCGGCGATCCAGTCGAAGTTGGCCACGACGCTACCTTAGCGCATCGCGCGCGGACCGCCCGGTCACCGGCAATAGACGCGGCCCGGGTGCGGCCGTTCGAGCCAGCGTTGCCGGCGATCGAGCCAGCGCTCCACCTCGGCATCCATCGGCCCCGCCGCCTCGCGAGCTTGTTTGTGCGTCACGATCTTGGCCTTCGCCTCCTTGCGCTTGGGAGCTAGGGGCAGTGGACGGACGCCTGCCGCCTTCAGTTTGTCCCGTCGCCACGGATACATCGGGGGAGAATCACGGCACCCCCGCGCAATGTCATCGGGGGAGCAGAAGAATCGGAGGTGAAGGTGGTCGTCGTGGGGATAGCCCGGTTGGCAGGTCATTTCGGCGAATCGCGCGACGGTTCCAGATGGGACGTCGTGTCCGCGCGCGTATTCGAGTAGCAGAGTCCTCAGGTGTTCAGCCACGAAGACATGCTGCAGCGCCGCCTCGTCGTCCTCGATGAGCGCTCGCACAAAGAGCCACGTGCGTGGGACATCGAACCGCAGGGCCACATCGTCTGAAGGGTCTGCCAGGTCTTGGAAATCCACGCCCGCTCCGCTCGGGTCGAAGAACGCGCCCACGCTTTCGATCGGTTCCCCATCCGGGCCGAGCTGGTAGAAGAGCACGTCGACGTCGCGTCCGTTTTGGTGCGAGCGATGGTGTGGAATTGGGCCTCCGTGCGCGAGGCTGAGGTCGTTGATCGTCACCGGAAGGCCGCCGAGCTCCCGGTGGACGCGGTTCGCGGCGTCAACGAGACCGTGAACCATCTCCGACGTGCCGTAGCGCGCCTTCGGATCACGCCCGGGATTGAATCGTAGCCCCGGCGCTGTCGACGGCAGAGGCACACCGCCACGCAGGGACCCGTCGTTGGGGTTCCTCTCGGATGTCGAGTCGAACGCGTCCCAGTCGACCGCGGGTGGGCGAGGCGGGCTTGGCGTCGCTGCCGCGGGCTCGTTGGCCAAGCTGCACCCTGTGGTCGCCGCAACGATCAGCGCGGTCGCGAAGAGCTCGTCGCAGCGCATTACGGATCGACCGGGTGAAGCACCGAAGCAAAGACGTGGGTGGCCATCTGGAGGAGCAGCTCGAGGAACGACTCTAGGTCGAGCTCTTGGTGCTCGGCCCAATCGAGACTCGAGGCCTCGAGGTAACCGAGCCAGCCCCGAAGCCGTAGCCGCGTTGCGGGGTCGTGTGCACGAGCGCCAAATCGCGACAATCGGGAGAGCAATCGATCGACCAACGTCTGCCGCGTGCTCTCGATGATTTCGGCGACTTCAGGGTCGGTGCCGATGCCACCTCTCAGGAGGAAGGCATAGGCGACGCGCCGCCGACACACGTAGTCCAGGAAGGCACGAAGCGCGACTCGCGCGCCCGCCGGATCGGGCTCTGGGCCGGTTCCGTGTTCGTCGATGTCAGTCGCCTCGAGCAGCTCGCGAGCGGCCTCTTGCACGGAAGCCACGTAAAACGCGCGTTTGCTTGGGAAGTAGTGGTACAGCAGGCCCTTCGAAACCCCGGCGCGTCTCGCGATCTCGTCGATCGAGAGTTCGTCGTAGGTTTGGTTCCCGAACAACTCGAGCCCCAGCTCCAGCAGCTGCTGGCGGCGGACATCGACTTGTAAGCGTGTGCGTACCGGCTCCGACATTCCCCGAGGAGTATAGCCTAGCTTTGTTTGCGTTTGGAGACGCAATTCCCCATGCTCCGCCCGTGCGTGAGGCCGTGCAGCAGCTCATTGACGACGTTCTCAGCCCACTCCTCCAAAGGGACGCAAGTAGTATCGAGCTGCTGGCGGTGAGCGAGGAGGAGGTGGTGGTTCGGGTGACGGGCCGCGCGGCGTTCGGTGTCGGTGCCGAGTTCGTCCGAACGGGGGTCATCGAGCCGGCGCTGCGAAAGGTCGTGGGCGAAGAGTGCGCGATCCACATCAAGAAGACGATTCCGACCGCCAAGCGGCGCGCGTGACGACATGGTTGATCTAGATGGGACGATCCGGGAGAGTCGCTGACGAACTTGCGAATGGCTCTGGTCGAGGCCGCGACCTCGGGATGTACGTACAGACCTTGATGCTGACGATGCTGGCTAGCGGCCTTTGAACTCGCCCTCGCGCCGCTCGACGAATGAGCGGATCCCTTCGGCCGCGTCTTCGGTGTCCATGAGCTCCCGCGCGATCACGAGGAGCTCGCGGACCGCAGCGTCGGTGCCTTCGAGTTGGGCTGTCCGCGATGAGCGGAGGGTCGCCCAGACACCCAGGGGTGCGCGCTTGGCCACCGTTCGTGCGATCTCGATGGCTTTGTCTCGCAGCTCGGCGGCCGGGACGACCTCCTGAACCAGGCCCAGCCGCAGGGCCTCCTCCGCATCGAATTTGTCGCCGGTAAGGAGCCAGCGCATGGCGTTGCCCCACCCAGCAATCTCCGGGAGCCGGATCGTCGCGCCACCAAACGGGAAAATCCCCCGGTTGATCTCGATTTGCCCGAAGCGCGTTCCCTCGGCTGCCAGACGAATATCGGAGGCGAGGAGGAGCTCGATACCGATGGTGAGGCACCAGCCCTGCACCGCCATCACGAGAGGCTTCTTCCTCCTGGGTTCGTGGAGGCTCAACACGTCGACCGAGCCCTCCGGGAACAACGGCTCGCCGCCTCGGACGGCTGGGCCCACCTCCGCCAGGTCGAGCCCGGCCGTGAAGTTGTCACCATTCGCATAGAGAACGGCGCACCAAAGCGACTCGTCCGCTTCGTATTCGGTCACCGCCTCCGCAAGCTCCCGGAGCATGCGCACGTCGAAGGCATTCATCTTGTCGGCGCGATCGAGGACGATGTGAAAGATGCGGTCGTCGCGTTTGGTCACCACGCGGGGTCGTTGGTCGGTCATGGGGCGAGATCGTAGTGGACCGCCGTCCCGTAGGCCAGCACCTCGACGGTGCCCGTGCCTTCGTTGCCGGCCGCGTTCGAGATGGTCGACGTTTCGAGTCGCGTATTGATGTATGCGTGTGCGTCAGGCTGGGACTCTTTCATGCGGAGCACCGCCTCGCGCCGCGCGCGATCGATGAGCGACGCGTAAGAGCGGATCTCACCACCGAAGATCATTCGAAAGCCGCTCAGGAAGCGCTTGAAGTGGTCGACAGAAATGACGACGGACCCGGAGGCCAAGCTTGCCGATCGAACAGGACCGGATGCCCCCGACTCCTTGGTAGAGAGGGCCGGCTGGCATCTAAACCGAAACTCACGCTCGACGATGCTCTTGTAGTGGTTGCGTTCGAGGCGCGACCCCACGACCCTCCCGATGACGACGAGGAGAATGGGAAGTCCAAAGTAGACTAGGAGTTCGGTCGACATCGCGTGGCTACTCGAGCACGACGGCTGTGCCGTATGCGAGAATTTCTGAAGCCCCCTGCGCGACTGAAGATGTCGTGAACCGCACGTTGATGACGGCATTCGCGCCGAGCTCTTGCGCTTGCGTGACCATTCGGCTGGTGGCCTCCGCGCGGCTCTCTTGCAGGAGCTCGGTGTAGCCTTTGAGCTCTCCGCCGACGATGTTCTTGAGACCGGCGGCGAAATCGCGGCCGAAATGCTTCGCACGTATTGTGCTTCCCTGTACCAGGCCGAAGTGCTGCACGATTCGTCGGCCTGGCACGCTGTCGATATTGGTGAGAATCAAGAGCGCCTCCCTCCGTGCCCTTTGTAGCAGACCCCCCCGTACGCATGCTATGGCTGTGTGGTGAAACTCTGCGTCATCGGTACAGGATATGTTGGCCTCGTCACGGGCACTTGCTTTGCGGCCACAGGTCAGCGCGTGGTCTGCGTTGATAAGGACGCGTCGAAGATCGAGCGCCTGCAGCGCTACGAGGTACCCATTTACGAGCCCGGCCTCCAGGAGCTGGTCGAGGAAAACGCAAAGTCAGGACGACTGACGTTCACGACGGACCTCCAAGCCGCCGTTCGAGATGTAGATCTAGCTTTCATCGCCGTGGGCACCCCGCCCACGCACGATGGCGAGGCAGACTTGAGTGCGGTGTTTGCCGTTGCTGAGGAGCTTGCCAAGCATGCGACGCACGATCTCGTCATCGTCAACAAGAGCACCGTGCCGGTCGGCACCAACGCGCAGGTTCAGAGGCTCGTTGCGGACGCCGAGCACGACATCCAGGTCGTATCCAACCCGGAGTTTCTGAAAGAGGGCGGGGCGATCGGCGATTTCATGTACCCGGATCGCATCGTGATCGGCGTGCGCGCGGGGCACGATCGAGCCCGACGGCTAATGGACAAGGTCTACCACCCACTCAACCTCTCGTGCACCAAGATCGTCTGGATGAACCCCGAGAGCGCCGAGGTGACCAAGTACGCCGCCAACACGATGCTCGCGATGCGCATCTCGTTCATGAATGAGCTCGCGGTCTTGTGCGAGGAGGTCGGCGCCGACGTGCAAAGCGTGCGTCACGGCGTCGGTAGCGACCCCCGTATTGGTTCCCAGTTCCTACACGCTGGGCCGGGGTATGGCGGCTCGTGTTTCCCTAAAGACGTGAAGGCGCTGGTTGCGACCGCAAGGCGATATGGGATCGAGCTCGAGCTCGCCGATGCAACGAATCGCGTCAACGTTCGTCACCGAAGCTTCTTGGTGCGCAAGCTCAAACGCCATTTTGGCAACGAGCTCTCAGGGAAGCGGATCGCGATTTGGGGGCTGGCATTCAAGCCGGGAACGGACGACATCCGCGAGTCCCCGTCGATCACCACGATCGAGTTCCTTCTCAACGAGGGCTGTGAGGTGGTCGGCCACGATCCGGAGGCCATGGAGAACATCCGAGAGATGTTCGGGGACGGGGTCACGCTCGTCGACGATGCCTACGATGCCGTAAGGGACGCAGACGCGCTCATGCTATTGACCGAATGGCGCGAGTACCAGTATCCGGAGTTTGATCGCATCCGCGACCTCATGCGCACCCGCGTGATCTTCGATGGCCGCAACATCTGGGGAACCTACAACTTAGCCGCGCAAGGCTTCGAATACGCCGGCGTTGGTACCCAGGACGAATCCGGCTGACGGCTCATGGTGTTTATGGCATCATCAGTGTGCGTCTCGCCTCCAGTGTAAGCAAGTGTAGAAACGGCATTCCGCAAGGCTGCCTTATTTGTGTAGCTGAAACAGGTATGACACATGAAACAGTTTCAGCTAACATGTTTG
>JAUXFZ010000340.1 GCA_030622585.1 Myxococcales bacterium | reverse complement strand
GCGGTGGGCGTTCGAGGCTTGAGCTCGATGAAACGGAGCTCGAAATTCGGATCGACCTTGGACGACCCCGGGAAAAGGATCTCCATGGCCTCCAACAGGCGCTTTTCCAGACCCGGAGGCCCGGCCAGGGTCAGTGGGGCGGTGCGCTTGGAAACCATCTGCGCGTCGAGCAAGAAAAACGGAAGGCCACCGAAGTGATCCCCGTGCAAATGGGTGATCAGGACCTTAGTCACGTCACGCGGCTCGATCTGCTGTTGGCGCAGCGCGATCAGTGACGAGGCTCCGCAGTCGACGAGGAATAGGTCGCTCGGCGCACGGATCGCAATGCAGGTCTGAAACCTTCCGCCACTCCCGAAGGCATCGCCACTTCCCACGATAGTTACTTGGACCTGTCCCATGCGCGACTCCCGCCCGAGGCTACCACGAGGAATCGTATCAAAGCCCCCACAACGGCCTCCGGACGGTGTATGCTCCGGGCCCCGTCAAACCGGTGGTGCGCTCGCCGGAGAGCGCTGTAATCGAGGAGTGACCCATGGCCGAGCTTCAACTCGCACTAGACGACGCCTACCGCTGGGAGCGGTCGACACCCAACCAACTTTGGCTGACCCAGCCGATCGGCAACGGTGAGGTCGAAACGTACACCTGGGCCGAAGCGATGGACCAGGCGAGACGCATGGCCGCGCACCTGAAGTCGCTCGACCTCGAGCCCGGTAGCCACATCGGCCTCATCTCGAAAAACTGTGCGCACTTCATTTTAACGGACCTTGCGATTTGGATGGCTGGGCACGTGTGCGTTGCTCTCTACCCGACTCTCAACGCGGACACGATCGCCTACATCTTGGAACACAGCGAGTCGAAGCTCCTGTTCGTGGGGAAGCTCGACGGCTGGGACGGGATTCAGAAAGGGATCCCGGCGGACATGCCTTGCATCGCCCTACCGCTCGCGCCTCCGACTGACTACGATTCATGGAATGCAATCATGGCTCGCACAGAGCCGATCCAAGGCAATCCTTCCCGCGGCGCCGAAGAGCCGGCGATCATCGTCTACACGTCGGGAAGCACCGGTCGGCCGAAGGGCGTGATGCACAGCTTTGGTGCGATTGCCCATTCGGCAACCGGGGCCGAGAAGGTCTTCGGCACGACGACCGGGGACCGAATGCTGTCTTATCTGCCCCTCGCTCACGTCTTCGAGCGATTCATCGTCGAGATCGGGGCCATACGCTCCGGGATGCAGGTCTTTTTTGCGGAATCTCTCGATACGTTCGTAGCCGACCTCAATCGCGCGCAGCCAACCGTTTTCGTTTCGGTCCCCCGGCTCTGGTTGAAGTTCCAGCTCGGTGTGTTCCACAAGCTTCCCCCAGAGAAGCTCAAGCGGCTTCTTCGTATCCCGCTTCTCAACCGAGTGATCAAAAAGAAGATATTGACCGGCCTTGGGCTTCAAAACGTGCGGCTCGCTGCCAGCGGCTCGGCGCCGATCCCACCCGATCTCATTCAGTGGTACCGAGATCTGGGCCTCGAGCTCCTAGAGGGTTACGGCATGAGCGAGGACTTCGCGTACTCGCACGCGAGTCACCCTGGTGGCGGACGCGTCGGCTACGTAGGGAGCCCGATGCCCGGAGTGGAGGTGAAGATCAGCGACGAAGGCGAGATCCTGATCAAATCACCCGGCAACATGATGTGCTACTACAAGCAACCCGAATTGACAGCGGAGTGCTACACTGAAGACGGCTACTTCCGCACGGGCGACCGCGGCGAGCGCGACGAAGAGGGCCGGCTCAAGATCACGGGCCGCGTGAAAGAGCTCTTCAAGACGAGCAAGGGCAAGTACGTCGCCCCGGTGCCCATCGAGAACCTCATCAACAATCACGTCCATATCGAGATGTGCTGCGTGACGGGCTCGGGACAGCCACAGCCGTTCGCTCTGGTCCTCCTCGCCGAGGAGCTCCGGCCGAGGCTGAGTGACAGCAGCGTGCGCGCGAAGGTCGAGAGTGAGCTCGAGGCTCTGCTGAGCGAGGTGAACGAGCAAGTCGAGGGGTTCGAACGCCTTCAGTTCCTGACGGTCGTCAAAGACCCGTGGCTGATCGAAAACGGCTTCCTCACCCCGACCATGAAAATGAAGCGCACCACGCTCGAGGATACGTACGGACCCCGGACCGAAGAGTGGTACGCCGCCAGACAACGGGTGGTCTGGGAAGCGTAGAGCGAAACCTTCGGCCCGTTGGCGAGTAGAGACCGTATGCGATCCCTCTTTTTCATATGGGCCGCCGTAATTCTGTGCTCCGGGTGCGTTCGAGTCGCGCCCCACGAGCGCGGATACCTGAGCGACGCCACGATGCAGCCCGTCGTCGACCCCCTCGAAGCGCGCGCGTCCTCACAATTGCACCGAGCACGAGAAGCCACGAGCGGTGGCATCTGGTCGCCTGCGGGGGGCGGCTGTGGCTGCACCAACTAGGGCGAGACACAAGCGCCTGGGCGTGTGGGTCCTCACCCCGTTTTGCTTGGCTATGTTCTGCGGAGACGCGCATAGCGGCGCAGAGGAACCGGCGCCGGAGGAGGCGCAGGAACCGGTGCGGGAACCCTGGAAGATCCAGGAAGCGCGCGTTCGCTTCAACTATTTCCACCAGAAGGGGTTTGGCTATCAGTCGCAGGCGGGTCCGGGCCCCAAGGGGTCCGAGAGATTGGACGTGTACGAGCCCATGTTCTACCTGAGGGTCCGGCAGAACCCCAAGGTTGAACACACGGTGACCATCCCGATCGATGTGATTACCTCGGCCTCGACCGACGCGATCGACGCGACGACTTCCGCGTCGCGCTACAACGAGGCAGGGACGATTCAAATCAACACGCGCGTGGATACGACCGACGACGACACGGTAAACGTCGTATACGGCGGCCATGGCGAAGAGTGGTACGCGTCGGTTTTCGGCGGCGTCGGCTACACCCGGGATCTCGCGCAGGACAACGCCACGATCACCGTGAGAGTCGACGGGTCCTTCGACTGGTTCAATCCCTATGGGCACCGCCCCGGAGGCGTCGTGCCGGAGGGAAACGAATGGGATTTTCGTGGTTCCTTTGGCGGGAACGCCGAGGTCTCGCAGATCTTGAACCCGACCACCTGGGTCAAGGCCGGCTATGGGATCACGTGGCAGAAGGGGGAGCTCTTTACGCCGTGGAACTCGGTCCCTTTCCTCTGTGACCCGACTGTCTCCGTGTGCATCGGACGCATCCGGGAAAAGTTCCCCGGGACTCGTCTCAAACAGACGGTGTCCGGCATGCTCGTGCACTACCTTCCGAGGACGAGCTCGACCGTACGCTTGAGCTATCGCTTCTTTGCCGACGACTATGATGTTCGCGCGCACACCCTTCTCGGGGAGTTCTATCAGTACATGACCGCACGAGCGTACATCAACGCCCACTACCGAGCCCACCATCAGAGCGCGGTGTACTTCTGGACGAACAACCTGGGCGTCCCGCTCGATCTAAGCGCACCGCGCACAGCGGATTCAGACTTGGCCCAGTTCTGGGCTCATGAGTTCGGGGTCAAGGTGCTGTTTCACCTCACGCCGCCAGGCCGCGCGCATCAGCATGACATGGACGTCTACTACAACCGGTACACCCGCACGAACGACCTGACCGTAGACGTCGTAAGCATCGGCTACGGCTACACCTTCTGAAAGGGCATAGGGGTCTGGTGCGGATGGCCTCGCCGCGTGCCGGACGCCGTGGTAGCTTCGCGAGCCGATGAAACAGTTTCTCACGCGCTTGCTGGTTGGGTTCCTGGTGTTCGTTGCGTTGCTCGTGGCCGTGCTGCGCCTTCGCTACGGCGGTGGTGAGCCGTATCCCGACCTGAGCGGTACCCCGATGTTCGATGAGGCCACCCTCGAGGTGGTGGTGACGAGCCCCGAACCGATCGGCAATCATGCCGTGTCGGCGGACGGTCGGATGTTCTATACGATTCATCCCGAGAGCCGGCCCACCGGTGCAAAGCTCCTCGAGTGGGTCGACGGTGCGCCGAAAGCCTTTCCAAGCGACGATGCACAGTCGCTTTTCGAAACCCCGTTGGGAGTCGCAGTCGATCGGCAGAACCGCCTGTGGACCATCGATCACGGCAACCACGGGACGGGCAAGGCACGGCTCCTGGCGTGCGATCTGTCGACGGGCGAGGTAGTGCATGACCACGTGTTCGATTCATCGGTCGCGCAACTGGG
>JAUXFZ010000321.1 GCA_030622585.1 Myxococcales bacterium | reverse complement strand
TTTCGCTCGGCGTGTGGGCGATGCTTCTCCTGACCTTCGCCGCTCACTACACACCGAAGCGATGGTTCGAGTCGCTCGAGCTCGGGTTCAAGTCGATGCCTGCGCCCGCACAGGGCGTCACACTCGCGATGCTGGGTTTCATCTTGAGCGCCGTCGCGACAAGCGAAGTCGTTCCCTACATCTACTTCCAATTCTGATGCTCAAACGAATCCACAGTCAGCTCACGCCCTTGCAACACCTGATCACGGTGACGGTGTTCATGTTCGTTGCGTGCGCGCTGACGTACGTGATCCCCCCGATGGACGGACTGCGACCGTGGATTCCCGGTGAGGAAGACTTCCCCATCGTGCGACTCTTCAATCGATGGGGGCAGATTCCTGCCTTCGCCGGTCACGGAGGCTCCTATCGCACGTCGACCGACACGGAGGCCGGAACCGAGCGCCTTGCGCAAACCGTGGGCGAGGCCGTGGCGGCGAACCTCGGTGCGGAGCCCGTCGTGGCACCGACGGTCGAGTCCGATGAGGGCCCGACGGTCGACCCGATGGAGTACGCAGGCATTTCCGTCTACATCGAGGATCCTACGGGACGCGGGATGCGCGCATTCTACGAGTCGCTCGAGAAGACCGCGCGGGCTGAAAAAGGCGCAATCACGCGCGTCGGGCATTACGGGGACTCGAGCATTGCGACCGATCTGATCACGTCGACCGTGCGACGAAACCTTCAAGCGCGCTTCGGGGACGCCGGCCACGGCTTCGTCCTCGCGGCCAAGGGCTACATTCCCTACAAACACCGAGGCGTCCGGCAATCATCCAACCCCGAAAGCTGGGAGGTTCGCGAGGTAGTGCGCCGCCAGGACCGCAATGGACGCTACGGGTACGGGGGCGTGCAATCGAGGGCGCGCCGCGGCTCTTGGGCGAGGGTCGGCACCGCGAAACGGGGTGACGTCGGCAGGAATGCGTCCCGATTCGACATCTACTACGAGACGCAACCGCGGGGCGGAAAGTTCTCGGTGCGGCTCGATAGAGGGGACCGGCGGATCGTATCGACCAAGGCAGACACGTTTGGCGACGGGGTCTATTCGATCGAAGCGCCCGACGGACCTCACCTCATCGAGTTTCGCTACGCGAGAGGCGGTCCAGTCAATTTCTACGGAGTCGTCGTCGAGCGCGAAGGCCCGGGCGTGGTGTACGACTCGCTCGGCCTGCTCGGCGCGCGCGCGAACCGGCTACTCAACTACGACAAGTCGCACATCAAGGCTCAACTCGAGCGCCGCGGCGTCAATCTTCTCGTCCTCGGGTTCGGTGGAAACGAAGCCAGCGACGACCGAACGGAGCAAGAGTTCTACGAAGACTATCTGCGAGTTCTGCGTCGCATGCGCCAAGGGCGCGAGGATCTGAGCTGCCTCGTGTTCGCACCGCTCGATCAAGCGCGCCGGCACCGCGGACGCATTCGGACTCTGTCCACGATCCCGCGCATCGTGGCCGCCCAGCGGCGCGCCGCTTTTGATTCTGGCTGCGCGTTCTACGACACCTGGCAAGCGATGGGCGGCGAAGATGCCATGCGGCGCTGGTACAAGGCGCGGCCTCGACTCGCGATGGGCGACTTCCGGCACGCCACGCCGGCAGGCTACGAGATCGTCGGCAACATGTTTTACAAAGCCATCTTGGCGGGCTTCGCAGGCTACCTTACTGACGATGGCTCCGCGGCGCCGGCGTCGTCGAGCTCCAACGAAGCGGACGCTGGAACAGGATCCCCCGACTCCGGCATCCCCTCGAGCAACGCCGACAGCAAGACTTCGCCCAATCGTCGATAGCCAACGCGGGTGTAGTGGACATGGTCCTGCGATGCGTACGCGGGATCGCTGGCCGCCCACTGCAGCATCGAGAGCGCGCCGCCTTGGAACGCTACCAGGTCGAAGAACCCGCAACCGTGCTCGAGCGCAACCCGGTGCTGCACTTCGATCAAGCGGGCAGTTCGGGCCCGATCTTCGAACACGCGCTCTTCAACTTGCATCGGCCGATCGGAGGGGCCGATCAGCAGGCACGACGCTTGGGGCACCGTGTCCCGCAGGCGGTCGACCACGGCGCGAAGGTCGCGCTCGTAGTCTTCGATCGGTGATTCGTCTCCGCTCTCATTGGTGCCGTAGGCCAGGACGACCAGGTCGGGGTTCCGCCGGCGAAGGTGCTCGCGGTACACCTCGTCATCCCACAGGAGTTGGTACCGAGCGCGCGATCCATTGATTCCGAGCGTATCGACGACGACGCCTGGCTGATCGCGTTCGACCGCGAGGCCAAACACCCATACGGGCCGTTTGCTCAACGTGCGGATCTCGAAACGGTGGGGGGCGTCCGGTAGACGAAAGGTGGCGTAGCCGGTGGAGATCTTCGAGGCACGCGTGGAGATTCGGCGTGCCTTCCGGCCGTCGATCAACACGTCCATGTCGCCGCCACGGGGATGTTTGAGGTAGTACAACTCGAAGAGCCCGGCCGTTCGGCCGTAGTCGCCTTCCTGCGCTGTGTATACCGCGCCGAAGGATCCCGGCCGCGTGCTCATCATCGCGATGCCAGCGAGACCGACGCGTTCGACTTCGGAGTCACCGACGCGAATGCGCTGCGTCTCCCATCGCTTGCCGTCACTCTCGATGTTGATGTCGCGGTGTCGGTAGGTCCGCCACGGATGCACCGGCACGAGAAAACCGTGGCCGGCGTCGCCGAATCGCGTCTGGAGCTCGCGGCGAATGTAGCCTGTGAAGATGTCGCCTGCGACGTGCGACGCACCATAGAAAGCCAACCGAGCCTGTCCTTCGCCCGCAGCTGCACGCGCCAAGGCTCGATGCAGCACCTGCATCGATGTGCCGTCCCGGTCTTCGATCGCAATGTCCAGCCCGAGCACGTCACTGGGCGGCGGCCGTAGAAGCTTGGGCCCCATGCGCTGACCAGAACGCGCCGCTCCCAGCGCCCCGCTTTCATCGATGGCGACGGGAGTCGTGGGAGACGCGTCGGCGGAGGTCGTGGATGCGCCGTAGCCAAGCGTCCAAAGGCTTGCCACCGCTACCCCAACCAGCACGACCGCCAGCGGCGAGCCCCATAGTTTCCCGAGCCGCACGCCCCCACAATGGCGATCCGGCCCGATCGAGTCAAATTGACGTGAAACCTGGATGAGAGTCGTCCATGATGCGCACCATGAAATCGCGCGAGCTGCTCCTCACCACTCCTCTGTTCCGGGTCGCGCGCTTGAGGTTCGCCGGTCCGGACGGCGCAGAGATCGTCCGGGACGTGATCGAGCACCCGGGCGCCGCCGTGATCTTGCCGTTGCTGGACGACGGCCGGGTAGTCCTGATTCGCAACGTGCGCCGGACGGTGGGCAAGGTCTTGTGGGAGCTTCCAGCCGGAACACTCGAAGACGGTGAAGCCCCGGAGGCATGCGCGGCACGAGAAGTCGAGGAAGAAACCGGCTATCGCGCGGGATCGGTCGTGCCCCTCACCGAGTTCTTCGCGTCTCCGGGCATCCTCAACGAGCGGATGTACGGCTATCTGGCCACCGACCTCGAGCAAACTTCGCAGGCACTCGACCACGACGAAGAGATCGAAGTCTTCCCGATTCCGCAATGGCAGGTCCGAGACATGATGAAGGACGGACACATCGAGGACGCCAAGACGATCACGCTGTTGCTGTACTGGATGCACCTCTACTCGCCGTAAGAGCTTCGCCCGAGCACCGACGTTGATGGAACTGCTAACCCGCATTCAAGACAACTCGATCGTCCTCCTGATCCCGCTGATCAGCGCGCTAGTGGGCTGGTTCACCAACGTCGTCGCCATCAAGATGATGTTCCATCCGGTCGAGTTTATCGGCATCCCGCCGTATCTCGGCTGGCAAGGGGTCATCCCCGCCAACGCGCTGCGCCTCGCCAAGGTCTCTAACGCCCTGATCACCGGGAAGCTCCTGTCTCTGCGGCAGCTCTTCGATCAAACCTTCAGCGCCGATACGTTTGCCGGGAAGCTCGGTGTCGTCATCGACGATGTAACCGAACAGGTGATCGACGAGGTGGCCAACAAGCACGCCAAGGCGATGTGGGACAACGCGGGCGAGTTCATGCAGAACAAAGTCCGCGAACATGTCCGGGCCGAAGTCATCGAGGTCTCGCGCGCAATCGCGATGGACATGGCCGACGACATCGACAGCATCATGGACATCGAGCAAACGGTTCTCGAGGCGATGGAGCGCCACAAAGCGCTCATGGGTGAGATGTTCTACGAAGTCGGCCGCCAGGAGTTCAAGTTCATCGAGCGATCAGGCCTCTACTTCGGCTTTGTGCTTGGC
>JAUXFZ010000001.1 GCA_030622585.1 Myxococcales bacterium | reverse complement strand
GCGGCCGGCGTCGGTGACGTGTTCCGTTTCGGAGGCGACGAGTTCATCGTCGTCCAGAAGCACGCCTCGAAAGAAAGCGCCCACGCGCTCGCAGACCATCTGCGAAGCCACGTCGCGCAGAGCACCGCGGGCCCCATGCGAGCAGGGGGAACGCTCCCTACAATCACGGTCTCGATTGGCGTCTCGACCCTAAAGGGCTTGCGCCGCCTCAACGGCCAGCCCCCGTGCGATCTCAGAGCCCGCCTCATGACCACCGCCGACCGCGCACTCTTCCGCGCAAAAGCAGCCGGCCGCAACCGTGTAATCCTAGCCACCAGCCGAGACGACCGCTTGTAGTGTGCGGATCTTTTTCCTTGTGGTCGGCTTACGTCCTCGTCGCTCCGCTGCGAGGCACATGAGTGCCTCTCACTACGCTCCTGCGGGCGCGCTCGACCACAAGAAAAAATCTCTCGCACACTAGTCGCTCGCCAGCTGGGCGAGTGTGCGGAAGCTAGGCCACCGCGGTGAGGTAGTGTTCGGTGTTCGACTCTATTCGGGCCTTCGCCGCTATTGGGTCTTCCTCGACGAACTTTTCGTCGGGGGTGACCTTGAAGAGGGGCTGGCCCTTGGAGACGATGGTGCCGTCGGTGTCGACGAGTATCTTGTCGACGGTTCCTGCAAACGGCGCATAGACCTTGTTGAACATCTTCATGACTTCGACGATGTAGAGCGGGTCGCCGACCTCGAAGTGTTGCCCCTCCTCGATGAAGCACGGCAGGCCGGGCGCTTCCTGGGCATAGTACATGCCGCCGCTCACGGCGACGATCTCGTCGGCCTTGTTGACGGGAGGCGGTACGAGCACTTTCTTCATCTTCGCTTGATGATCGCGATCGAAGAGTCGCTCTGGGATGGTGAGCGTCAGGTCGTCGTTCACCCGAAGGTCGAAGAAGCCAACCTTGTCGGCGATCAGCGGAAGCAAGCTGTAGAGCTCCATCCCGAGCTGGAAGCCTAGATGCGCCTCACGCACCAGCTTCCATTGCTTGGCACCGAAGCCTTTCGCGGGCTTCGCGGCCTTGAGAAGGCGGTCGACCTCCGGCCAAGACAGGTCACCCACGCGCTCCTGCACCCCTGCATAGAACGCCGCTCCGTCACGAAGGACAGCCTGGTCTTGCTCCCAAATGCGATGGGCGGCGGGAAGATTCACTCCGGCATCCATGTGGAGAAGCTCGTAAGTTTCGGCCAGCACGAGGAGCGGGTTGCGGAGCCAGGTGACGCGGCGGTTGTTGACCTCGAAGTGGCTCTTGTGCGAGCTGAGCCACGCGGAAAGCAGATGTGGCTGCCGGAGGAGGCGACCCAGCGGCCGGCCTAGGAGCGTCCTCTTCAACACCGAAATTTCGCTGGTCGCTCGCGCGGCATCAGCATCACCCGACGCAGCCTTCAAATACTGACGGCAGAGGCGATCGTACGCGTAATCCGGGTCGATCTCGTTGGCTTCGTGCAGAAGCTCTCCCACCAGCGTCAGGTACGGCACGACGAATCGCGTCGTCGGCTTCGCATCCACGCCGTTCGCCAAGAACCAGTGTACGAGCCCGTAGTGGAACTGGAGGTTCGTCTGGAGATCGGGGCCGCGCAGGACGGTGCGCCTGAGAACCTCGCGCAAGCGCTCGTAGCTCTCACGGCGGTCGTCCCCGGTGGTCACGAGGAGGGCGATGTTGCTGTCGTACGCGCCGGCTAGCTTGTAGCGCATGAACAAATGTGTGTCGGGATTCTTGAAGCAAATCCCCTGATCATCGCGGATCTCGCCTTCGATCGGATCCGACCACGACATGATCTCCCCGCCAGCGTGTGGCGACAAAGATTGGTCCGTTGCATTGAGGCGCGCTTCCACCGCGGCGGCATCCCGTCGAACACGCTCGGGCCGGGGAAGCCGGGCTTTGTGCTTGGCGAGCAAGGCCATTGCCTCGACGAGCGACTGTACATCGAACCAATCGTTCGCGTCATCAGGGTTGCGGAAGCGCAGTGCGTAGCAAAGTTCCGACACACGGTGCTCGACTTGAATGCGCGTGTTGACTTCCATGAAGTAGTGGCGCGGTCCATCTACGATGCACTCGAACGTCGAGGCAGAATCGAGCTTGACCGCCTCGCCGAAGCGTTCGGCCTCTTCTTCCATCCGACGGAGAATCGTGAGGTCTTGCTCGAGCGCGGCGGCGGCGGTTTCGTTGCCCGCCGCCCGCTCGCGCTCGACGGCAGCGCCGAGTGTCTCTTGCGTTATGGAGACCTCGAGGAGCTTCTGCTCGTGCATCTGGAGCGAGCAATCGCGTCCGCCGAGGGAAACTGTCCACTCGCCGTTGCCGAGAAGTTGGATTTCGTTGTGACGCGTCGTCTCGATGTTGAGCTCGACGAGGATGTTCTTGTTGTCGCCGACCCCGAGCGTCTTCACCTCGCTTAGAATCTCGCGCACCATCGCCGGCGCTTGGTCAGCGCTGTCGATGATTCGCTGCCCCTTGCCACCACCGCCGCCAATCGCCTTGAGGCGAATCCGGCTGCCTTCGCCTTTCTCGAGGATCGCGGCCACTTCGATCTGAATTTGTTCGGCAAGCTCGTCCACAGTGTAGAGGTCGATGCCGGCATCGTAGGAAGCCCCCAGCAGCGCATCGGCCAGCGCTTCGAGCTCGATGTCATCGTTGCTGAGACCGGCGATGTCGAGACCGTGCTTCTTGGCGAGCTTGCTCAACGCCTTGCGGTCCGCGTGCTTCCTGAGAAGAAGGCGCGATGTGGCGTCGTTGATGCCGGGCGTGACACTGACGTTCACCCGCTCCGCCGTGCGCTTCGCCTCATCTTTGAAGCCAGCCGCCTGAACCGTGTGCGAGCAGGGGCCGATGAACCGAAGGCCGGACTCCTCAATCGAACGGACGAACTCTTCGTCCTCCGCCATGAAGCCGTAGCCGGCGAAGATGTAGTCGTAGCCGTTGTCTTTGGCGATCTCGATGATCTGCGCGATACGCTCAGTGCGCTCCTCTTTGTTTGCACCGGAATAGTCGGAGACCGCGTGAACACGGGAAGGATCCAATCGACGAAGCTCCGGCGCCAGCGCGCGGGGATACACGATGGAGTCCTTTTCAGACAGTAGAATCCCCACCTCGGTCATCCCCATCTCAGCAAAGACATCGAGCGCCTCCCGCCGAATCGGACCGCGACATACGATGAGGACTGTCATGTCCTCGCAACTGAACGAGCGCACCCATTCGGACTCCGACTGTCCGAGTCGGCGATCCCGATGAATGAGGGGGTTGTGCGTCTGGCCGGTGGAAGTCATCAGTGGAACTCACGCTGAACCGCTTGCAGCGGCTCCGGGGTGTAGTGCGACAAGTAGAAATCGAGGTTCTTGGCGAGCGAGGCCCTCACGTCCACGGGCATGACGATCTCGGAGATCGAGCCGAGGCTGAGAGCTTCCCTTGGATTCATGAGTTCCTGCTCGTAGCGCGCGTTGAACGCCCCCTCTTGCTCTTTGACCCAGGCGGCCGTCTCAGCTTCCGCGTCGGCCCTCGATGCACCAGCGTCGAGCACCGCCTGCAGGCGCGATTTGGCTTGGGCGCGCATTGCACGCATCTCTTTCTTGTAGACGAACTCCTTGCCGGCGGGGCCCATGACGGCGACGCGCGTCGTCGGAAGCGCCATGACGTGGTCCGCGCCGACCGCATAACAGTTGAACGCGGCATATGCCCCGCCGAACGCATTGCGGAGTATGAGGAGAAGGCGTGGCGTGCGAAGGTCGATAATCGAGTCGAGCATCGCACGGCCCGCCTGCACGATGCCGCGACTCTCCTGTTCGCGGCCCGGCAGGAACCCCGTGGTGTCTTCGATGAAGATCACCGGGATGTTGTAGAGATTGCAGAACCGAATGAATCGAGAGTTTTTGAACGCCGCGTCAACGTCGATTTGCCCCGACGCCACAGCGCTGTTGTTACAAACAAAACCGACGACGTGCCCACCGAGGCGGCCAAACGCCGTGATCGTGTTGCGGGCCCGCTGCGGTTGCAGTTCGAAGTAGTCACCGTGATCACAGATCTGCTGAAGCAAGATGGTAACGTCGATCGGCGTGTTGAACCCGGTCGGCGAGTTGAAAGCCTTGCGCAAGAGCGTGTCGATCTCGCCGGTCGGACGGTCGACGGGGTCCGACGTCTCCTGATACGGAGCAGGCTCGTGATTGTTGGACGGCAGGTAGCTCAGCAGGCGCCGCGCGGTTCGCAGCGCGCCCACCTCGTCACGCACGGTGAGGTCCACGACGCCGCTCTGCCCGTGTACCCCGGGGCCACCGAGCTCGTCCGCAGTGACGTCCTCGCCGAGCACTGACTTCACGACGCCGGGCCCGGTCAGACCGAAGAAGGTATGCGAGGGCTGAATCATGAAGCTGCCCTGTCGCGGCAAGTACGAACCGCCGCCAGCGTTGTATCCAAACATGCACATGATGCTCGGCACCACGCCGCTGATTCGCCGTAGTGCCGTGAACGCCTCGGCGTACCCGTCGAGGCCACCAATGCCTGCCGGCACGAACGCGCCCGCGCTGTCGTTCATCCCGACCAGTGGCATCCCCTGCCTGCCGGCCAGGCGAATGAGGTTCGCGAGTTTGGTCCCGTTAGTCGCGTCCATCGAGCCCGCTCGCAGGGTGAAGTCATGACCGTAGAGAGCGACGTCGCGCCCCTCGACCTTGATCACCGCTGTGACGAGTGACGCCCCGTCCAAGTTCGGACCCCAGTTTTGATACAGGATCGTCGGGTCGGTTCCGGAATCGCGGATCGCGTCCAGGCGCTCCCAGACCGTCATGCGACGCTTGGCATGCTGCCGCCCTATCGGAACGGGACCGGCCGCAGTGCGCGGGCGCGCGCGTAACTGCTCGCCTTCGTGAAGGGCTACGTCGTAGGGTCCGGCGTCCTGTGCGTCATCGTTGGTGGAGCGGCTCTCTCCATCCAATTCAAATGGATTGCGAAGGCTTGGCGACACAATGTCCTGGTTGGGCATAACTACATTTGCCTACATCGGGCAGCGGCCAAATCACGGGCTCCGCGGCGCACGGCCTTTTACGGGTTTTGGGGTCCAAAGGCCAGCGAAGACCCACCGGCCGCCCAAACGCCGATGGCGCGCGAGCAGAAATCCGCAAAAATGCAGGGCTTCATGACTATGACGGAGGACAGTCGGCGGGCCGGCGAGGTTGCGGAGCGCGTAGCGCTCGAAGCCGGCCGGCTCGTGATGCAGGGCTGGCGCTCAGGTGTGGAGGTCTCCCGCAAGGGCCGCTTCGACTTGCTGACCGAGTACGACCTCGCAAGCGAGAATCTGATCCGCGACGAACTCTCACGGGAGTTCCCCACGCACCGTATCGTAGGAGAGGAGAACGCGGAGAGCGGCGAAGGCGAGCTGGTCTGGTACGTCGACCCGATCGACGGGACGACGAACTTCGCCCACGGGCACTTCTTCTTCGGCGTGTCGATCGCGCTCTACCGTGGATCGGAGGGGCTGGCCGGCGTTGTCCACGCGCCGGCGCTCGGCGTCACCTGGAAGGCCGTGAAAGGTATGGGCGCATTCCGCAATGGAGAACCCTGCTCGGTGTCCACGCGCGACCAGCTCGAGGAGGCAGTCTGCGCAACAGGCTTTCCATACGACCGCTGGACGAACCCTGACAACAACCACGCGGAGCTCGCGCTGTTTCTGCAGCGGGCCAGAGGCATTCGGCGCTGTGGCGCGGCGTCGGTCGACCTCTGCCTCGTCGCCGATGGCACCTACGACATCTACTGGGAGCAAGGGCTGAACGCGTGGGACATGTGCGCGGGAGCGCTGATCGTGCAGGAGGCGGGCGGCCAGCTTTCGACCTACGAGGGCGACACCGCCGACCCACGCACCGGAAAGCTAATTGCATCCAATGGGGCGTTGCACGACGCCGCGGTCCGCACGATTGGTGAGGCACGCAACAAAGTTCCTCTCTACAGGTCGTGAATCGCGCGCCACGGGCCGATACACTGATTCTGTGGGGGCGCGCTGGAAGGAAGAGGAGAACTGGGAGCCGGAATCGGCTCCCTCGGTCGAGGCGCTCGCCGCCCTCGTACCCCTGACCTCAAGCGAGCGCCGGGGGGTCATGAACACCATCACCGGGCGGCACCTGGTCACGATGGTGATCTGCGGCGGCATCGCGTACCTCGGGCTATCCGCAGGGCAGTGGTCCGCCGACCTCGATCAGACCGGGCTCAAGTTGATGACCATGTATGGGCTCACCGGCGCTGCGATGCTCGCGCTCGGGTGGCGCGCATATCAGCAACCGCCTCCGCTCGCCTGGTCGGTGCATATCGCCGGCGGCGTCTTCGTCGTCGTTACAGCCACCTTCACGCTGGGCTACGCGCTCAGCGCCGATCCATCCGCCTTCTACCTCTATGTCCTGATCCAGCTCGCCGCAGGGGCGCTAGTTCACAGTCGGAGATGGGTCATCGCGATCATGATCCTCGGGGACCTCGGCTGGGCCATCACATCGCTTGGGGTCGAGGGCGTCCACTGGGGGCAGAGCGCCGGTTACCTGCTCGGCTTCTCTGCCGTCACGCTCGGCATGAACTACGCCCGCCGCCGCACTCTCGTTCGAATGGAAGAGCTGCGGCTCGCCGCCGAACGGGCATCTCGAGCGAAGACAGAATTCTTGGCCAACATGAGCCACGAAGTCCGGACGCCGATGAACGGGGTCCTCGGGCTGAGTGCCCTCCTGCTCGACACGCAGCTCGACGGCAAACAAGAGAAGATGATCACGGCGATCCGCGAGTCGGCGGACGCCCTCATCGGTATAGTCGACGAGATCCTCGACTTCTCACAGTTGCAGAAGGGTCAGGTGGTGCTCGAGCGCGTTCCGTTCGACATGGGCGCGCTCATCGACGGTGTGGCGGCCCTCATGCAGCCGCGCGCCGCCGCCAAGGGGCTTCAGCTCGAGTCGGAGATGAAGGGATTCACGAAGCGACGGTTCATCGGGGACGGCGGCCGCATTCGGCAGATCCTCCTCAACTTAGTGAACAACGCGGTCAAGTTCACCGACTCGGGGTTCGTTGTCGTCAGCGCGGAGCTCGTCGCGCAGTCCGACGCGACTCGTATTCGGCTGTGCGTTCGAGACACGGGCATTGGTATTCCCGAGGAATCGCTCGACGGTATCTTCACGCGCTACCATCGGGGCAACGCAAGCTCGCCTCGAGGCGCTGGCGGAAGCGGTTTGGGGCTGGCGATCACCAAGCAACTCGTCGAACTGATGGAGGGAACGCTCCAAGTGACGAGCAAGCTCAACGAGGGGACGACCTTCCAGGTGGAGATCGACCTCGACCCAGGGCCCGAAGACACTCTGCGCGTCGCTGACTCGACCGGCACGGGTGATCTGCTGATTCGGGAAGGCGTGCGCGTGCTGATCGCGGAGGATAACCCGACGAGCCGAATGGTGACCGAAGCGCTCTTGAAGAAGTTGTCCTGTGATGTCGACATCGCGACCGACGGCCGGGAAGCGCTCCAGAAAACAGATGACCATGAATACGACATCGTGTTCATGGATTGCTACATGCCGCTGATGGACGGCTTTCAAGCGACGCAACGCATCCGGCGGTCTACAAGAAACGAGAACCTACCCATCATAGCCCTGACAGCAAGCGTCACGGAAGACGATCGAACCCGATGTCTCGAGGCCGGAATGAACGACACCGTTGGCAAGCCGGTGCGGATCTCGATGCTCGCGGAGGCGCTCGAGAGGTGGGTTCCCGTTTCCGGCGCACGCTCGATGCAGCCGGTGTCCACACTGCCACCCCCCGCTACGCTCGACCTGCACATGGTCCGCCAACTGGTGTCGCTCGACGGCGAAGATGACGACTTCATCCGAGACGTCATGGTGAGCTATGTGGAACAGCTCGAGGACTCCGCGAAGAAGATCGGCCAGGCGTTGGAGGACGGAGACATGGAAACCGTGCGGCTGACCGCTCACTCAATCAAGGGTGCCAGCAAACAGATCGGCGCGGCGAGAGTGGGCGACTTTCTCGGCGACATCGAGCGCGCAAACGACGTCGAGGCGGCAACGCAGCTCCTCGAACAAATCAACGAGGAAGTGCCACGCGTCGCCAAAGCGGTGCAGGCCCTACTCCGCCGCCCCAGCCGCACCGGCTAGATCCGCACACTAGATGTCGAGGTTGCTGACGTTGAGCGCGTTGTTCTCGATGAACGCGCGCCGGGGCTCGACTTGGTCGCCCATCAGGACGCTGAAAAGCTCTTCCGCCTCCAGGGCATCCTCGATGCGCACCTGAAGAAGCGTCCGAGTCTCTGGGTCCATGGTGGTCTCCCACAGCTCTTCTGGGTTCATCTCGCCGAGGCCCTTGTAGCGCTGAATACCGAGACCCTTTCGCGCCCGCGCGTCCACGGTGGCCCAGAGGGCCTCGACGTCCGGTATCTCGGAAGGCTCGCCTGTGGGCTGGCCTGCTTTGTCCAGCGCCGTCAGCACGAACGGAGGCTGCCCCAAGGCCCGAATGCCCAGATAGATCTGGCGGAGCTCGGTGACGTTGCCCGCGGAAAGGAAGTCGAAATCGAGGGTCGTAACGCGCTCCGTGGCACCGTCTTGCGTCCGAATGAGGACGCGCTGCCGGTCGTGCTCTTCGTCTTGCTCGATGGTCGCCTCGAGCTCGCCCTCGCGCTTGGAATGAACGAATTTTTCGAGCGCGGCGATTCCGTCCTCCACCTTCTTTCGGTCCGCCAGGTCCCCGACCTCGAGGTCGGTCGCTGTCACGAGCGCCTCGACGACGAGCGGGTCGACCCTATGCCCCATGTTCTCTAGAAGCAGGCGGAATCGAGCCACGTCCTTGAGCAGCTTTCGAAGAGGCTCTCCGGCGAGCCGGCTGCTGCCTTTCGTCATACTGAGCTGGACGTTGTCGGTGCCGAGCTCGATCAAGTGCGCCCTCATCGCGTCGTCGTGTTGAAGGTAGCGCAACTTCTTACCCTTCTTCACTTTGTAGAGCGGCGGCTGCGCGATGTAGAGATACCCCTTGTCGATCAGCTGCGGCATCTGGCGATAGAAGAACGTCAGCAACAGTGTGCGGATGTGTGAACCGTCGACGTCCGCGTCAGTCATGATGATGACCTGATGATAGCGGAGCTTGTCGATGTTGAAGTTGTCGCCACCCTCGACGCCACAGCCGAGAGCCGTGATCAGCGTGCCGATCTCCGCGCTCGAAATCATCTTTTCGAAACGCGCGCGTTCGACGTTGAGGATCTTTCCGCGCAACGGAAGAATTGCCTGGAAGCGGCGGTCTCTCCCTTGTTTTGCGCTGCCGCCCGCCGAGTCACCCTCGACGATGTAAATCTCGCTCTCGCTCGCATCCTTGCTTTGGCAGTCCGCAAGCTTGCCGGGAAGGGTGCTCGCGTCCAGGACACCCTTGCGCTGCACCATCTCGCGCGCCCGACGCGCGGCTTCACGGGCCCGCGCAGCGAGGACCGTCTTCTCTACGATGCGCCTGCCCGCCTTGGGCTCCTCTTCGAGGTACTGGCTGAGCTTCTCATTGAGGACACTCTCGACGATGCCTTTGACCTCGCTCGAGACCAGTTTGTCTTTGGTCTGCGAGGAAAACGACGGGTCCGGGTGCTTGACCGACATGATGGCGGTCAGTCCCTCACGCACGTCCTCGCCGCTGAGCGGGTTCTGGAGGTCTTTGAGTAGTTTCTCGCGCGATCCGTACTGGTTGATGACGCGCGTCAAGGCAGTGCGCAGGCCCGTCAGATGGGTGCCGCCATCGCGATTGAAGACGTTGTTCGTATAAGGGAAAATCGACTCGTTGTAGGAGTCGCTCCACTGCATCGCAATCTCCACATCCACGCCGTCTTTGACCGCGTGGAGGTAGATGACGTCGTCGTGGAGCGGAGTTTTTTTCTTGTTGAGCGACTCGACGAACTCGCGAATCCCGCCCTCGAACTTGTGGACGACCTTCTTGCCCTCGCCGCGCTCGTCCTCGAGCGAGACCTCGAGGCCTGCGTTGAGAAACGAGATCTCGCGCAAGCGATTGTTCAGCACCTCGAAGCTGAAATTCGTCATCGTGAAGATTTCAGAGTCGGGCTTGAACGTGACTTTGGTGCCTGTCTTGTTGCTCGTGCCGATCGCCTCCAGCGGCGCCTTCGGAACACCGCGTTCGTACTCTTGGAACCAGAGCTTGCCCTCGCGGCGGATCTCCATCTTGAGCCATTCGCTCACCGCGTTGACCGCGCTGACGCCGACACCGTGCAAGCCGGCCGACACCGAATAGCTGTCGCTGTTGAACTTCCCGCCAGCGTGAAGCTGAGTCATGACGACCTCGGCCGCGCTCACACCCTTATCGTGCATGCCGACCGGTATACCTCGGCCGTTGTCGACGACGGTGACCGAACCCGCCGAGCGGACGATGACTTGGACGGCGTCGCAGTGTCCGGCCAAGTGCTCGTCGACCGCGTTATCGACAGCTTCCCAAACCAGATGGTGCAAGCCGGATCCGTCGTGCGGATCGCCGATGTACATGCCCGGCCGCTTGCGCACTGCCTCGAGCCCTTCGAGCACCTGAATCGCGCTTTGATCGTAGTCCGACGCAGCCGAACTCGGTTGCGCGATCGGGGGGTCAGCCATGGGTGGGTTTCTAGCCTTGAAGGGGGGGTGATGCAAGGCCCGGTGCAGCCGCTAACTCTTTGATCTAACAGTTGAATTTCTAAGCCACCGAAGCTCAGTCGCCGAGAACCCTCCGGCGCGTCAATCGGACCGACAAAAGGGTGCACGGAATGAGGAAAAGGGTCGTCGATCCGAGCAGCCCAAGCAGGTGCGGACCGGGGTCGCCGAGCACCAAAAAGCCACGGGCAGTCTCCGCAAGTTGATACACCGGGTTGATCTGCATGAGCGCCTGTAGCGCAGGACTCTGCGGCTCCACAGGAAAGAACGTGTTGCTCACCAGGCTCAAAGGCCAACCGATCAAGAACACCGGATAGTTCATGTGATCGATCGCCGGAACGATCGCGGTGAAGATCAACGCAAACGAGGCAAACGCGCAACCAGCGATGAAGCCAAGAAAAGGCATGAGTATCAGGAACTCCGCCTTCACGTCGACGAGGCCGATGAGATCGAACACCGCAATGACTACTGACACGATTGAGATGTTCACCATGCCGCGCACGGCGCCCCAGAGGATCTCACCCCATACGACGCTCGGGAGCTCGACCTGGGTCGCGAGGATGCCGTCCCACGTCTTTTGGTAGAACATGCGGAAGTACGCGGAGTAGAGCGCCTCGTAATACGGTGTGCCGAAACCCGTGTACGCGACCAAGCCCGCGGCGACGTAGGTCGCGTAGTTGATGTCGACTCCGCGGTATTCGAGGGTCTCGATGTAGCCGCTGAAACCGAGGCCGAACGCAACGAAAAAGATCACGGGTTCCATCGCCGGCGGGATCACCGCGGTGCGCCAATGCCGCAGAAAAACCAACGCGTTCCTGCGAAACACGGCCCATGACTGCCAATCGGCGACCGCGGTAAGGCTCTTCAGCCCTCTCACCGAAACCTCCCCTTGCGCCGCGCGAGCGCAATGAACAGGTCGTCTAGATTGGGCGGACGCACCTGCCAGGTCGCCTCCGTGAAACGGGCCGTGAGCTCGACTAGGTCCTGCTTGGTCACCGGAACCCGAAGCTCGCCTAGAACCGTGGCGACTTGCTCGGCACCCCGGGCCTGAAGCCACGCCGCAATCTCTTCACGCGCCGGCTCACCGCGGGGAACGATGATGACGTGGTCACCGAGCACCGTATCGATGACACGATGAGGCTCACCCTGCGCCACTTTTCGCCCTTCGTGAATCACGAGTAGCTCGTCACTGAGTCGTTCCGCCTCGTCCATGTAGTGCGTCGTCAGCACGATTGCCAAGCCTTCCGCGCGCATGCTGTCGATGAGCTCCCACACGTCGAGGCGCGCGCTCGGATCGAGGCCTGTCGTGGGTTCGTCGAGGAACAGGACACTCGGTCGATGCACGATCGAACGCGCGATCAACAAGCGCCGCACGAAGCCACCCGAGAGGACATGGGGCGAGGCATCGGCGTACTCGGCGAGGTCGAACCGATCGAGGAGCTCGGCGACGCGGCCCTCGAGGTTCTCGACTCTCGGGCGGAAGTAGCTCGCATAGATCAGGAGGTTCTGCGCGACCGTGAAATCGTAATCGAGCGAGTCTCCCTGAGTGCACACCCCTATCGAGCGCTTGGCCTCCGTGCGGTCCTCGTCAAAGCGCTTCCCCGCGTAGTGAATCGACCCAGCATCGGGCGGAACGAACCCGTAGAGCATCCGTAGCGTCGTCGTCTTGCCCGCCCCATTGGGTCCGAGGAGCCCGAGCACCGTGCCCCGTCGACAGGAAAGGTCGAGACGATCCACGACGATCTTGTCCGCGTAACTCTTGGTGAGGCCGCGTGCTTCGAGAATTGCAGTCGTCATCGAGAAACCACCCCGGAAGGTGACGGAACATGCGCGAGCATCCTACAATGGCAACGCGATCGCGTACGTTTTGAAACCGTGGCGATGGGGAGCACTGATGGCGCATCCACCAAGAGAGAACGACGGGCAGCCTCTACACGGCGTGGGGCGCGTGTTGGACAGCCGTTGGATGATGGCGTTCTCCGTGCTCGCGGTGCTGGTGGCCATCGCTTGGGCGTTGGCCGAGCGTGGCCCGACAGCAGGGCGCGCCGGGACGCCGGCGCCGGAGATCACGATGTCGACGGTCGAGCTGCTCGGCGTGCCGAAGGGGGCAGAAGTCTCCCTCGACGGCAGGCAGATCGACAACACCCTGTTCGGCGTAGCGTCCGGGACGCGACACGCCCTCGAAGTGACGGATCCGAACGGCCGAAGTTGGCGACAGGTGTTCCTTGCCGAAGGGTCGCTGTCGCTGGTGGTCGAGCTCCGTACGCACTTCGTCGAGGTTCAGGTAACGCCTAGCGCTCCGGGGGCTGGACAGGATTGACCTCGTAGCCGCGAAGCTGCGCGGAGACCGTTGCTACACGATCGCTCACGTTCGAGTGCATCGTCGAGCTAACGCGCACGGGACCGACTTGCGGACAGTACACCGTTCGCACCTCGAGCTCGAGCTTACCGCCCATCTCGACGACCTCCACGCATCCATCGAAGGTGCCGGCGGGGGTCTCGACGGTCATATCGATCGAAGCCAAACGTGCGGTTCGTCCGCCTCGGCCAGCCCACGTCGCGCCTTCGACTAGGGGGGCGCGAATCAACCATGCATCGCCGGGCGGCACACGAATGCCCTCGGGCAGCACCTCGTAGCGCACGACCGTGCGTCCTGTGTGCACCTCTGCGATCCGTCCGTCGAACGCTTCGACGCGGGCGATCCCGAGGGTCGTCGACTCATCACCGGTGTCGACATCGTAGGACCACGCATTGCCCGTCTGTAACGGGTAGAGATCGCTCGGCGTGATCGTTGCACGCGATGACGGCACCGGACTTTGGCCCGCGCACGCCCCTACACCACACAGAAGGAGAAGCGCCGACACGGCAGCCCGGGAACCGGAGGTCATACGAGGTGAGCGTAGCAGCTCCGATGTAGGCAGTGAGCGTATATTCACGATGAGCAAGTCTCCTGTTAGGATGCAGGGGTGCCCGCGAAGAAAACCGTTCTCGTTCTCGACGACGATCCCTCGGTGCGCCAGATGCTCCGCGTCATGCTCGAGCAGGGCGGGCATGCGGTCGTCGCAGCAGGCGATGTGCGCTCGGCGCTGGCTCAGTGCGCGGTACAACTCCCGGACTTGATGGTCGTCGATCTGATGCTCCCAGTCGAAGACGGTGAAATGTTCCTTCGGGAGTTCCGCCGCCGATGGAGGCATACCGACGTGCCCGTGATACTCCTGAGCGCCAGCACCGCGCGAAACGAAATCGCGCGCCGCCTCAGCGTCGAAGCCACGCTCCCGAAGCCGTTTTCGACCGAGGACTTGCGAGAGCTCGTCGCTAGCCTGATCGAAGACCGCGAGACGGTTGCGGCCGGCTGACAATCCAATCGTCCCGCCTGACCCGGCGTGGTATGAGCGGCGGCATGGATCAGCTGTACGCCGATGGGTTGTTCTCCGACGAGGTTGTCTTGATCACGGGCGGCGGGACGGGCATCGGCCTCGTCGCGGCGACGGAAATGGGCCTCCTGGGAGCCAAAATCGCGATTTGCGGACGGCGCCCCGAACCGTTGAACAGCGCTGTAGCCGACCTCGCCTCCAAGGGCATCGAGGCGTTCGGTGCCCCGTGCGATATCCGAGAGCCCGATGCGATCGCGTCCTACGTAGACTCGGTCCTCGAACGCTTTGGCCGCATCGACGTACTGATCAACAACGCGGGCGGACAGTTTCCGACGACCGCAGAGGCTCTCTCGCCCAAAGGCTTCGCGGCCGTCATTCGCAACAACCTCATCGGCACCTGGAGCATCACGCACGCAGTCGCCACGAAGGCCATGATCCCACAGAAGCGGGGGCGAATCGTCAGTGTGATCGCGCAGATCAACCGCGGGTTCCCCGGCATGGTACACACGGGTGCCGCTCGCGCAGGCGTGGACAACATGACCAAAACACTCGCGGTGGAATGGGCCATCCACGGCATCCGGGTCAACGCAGTGGCGCCCGGTGTGATCGTCACTAGCGGAACGAAGCAATACCCGCCGGAGCTCCTCGACAACGCGGAGAAGGCCAACCCCCTGCGCCGGCTTGGCACCGCGGAAGAAGTATCTCATCTAATTACGTACCTCGCTTCGCGGTACGCTGATTTCGTAGCGGGCCAGACGTTCTACATCGACGGGGGAGCCAGCGTCTGGGGCGAGAACTGGTTCATCCCCGACGACGTGCCCAAGTCCCCGCCCTACCCGGTCCCGCGGCGGGGTTAGGCCGGTTTCGCGCTCGATCTGAGCTAGGGAGCAGGCTTCTTCTGGAACAGGCTGAGCAGATAGGCGCAGCCAACACCAACGAAGTAAAGCAGCACCAGCGGCACGAGCATCATCACCATCGTGTAGACGTCCTGCGGCGTGAGCAGCATCGAGATGAATGCCGCGCACACGATCCACCAGCGCGAGAACTTCAGCAGCTGCTGCCAAGTCACCATGCCCGCGCCGGCGAGAAAAGTTACGATGACAGGAACCTCGAAGACAATGCCAAACGCCAACAACATCCGGCGGAAGAACGGCATATAGTCTTTGACGAAGAGCGTCGCGACCAAGGTCTCGTCGCTGAAACCGAGCAAGACGGTGAACGCCTCGGGGAACACGAGCTTGTACCCAAAGACCGCTCCACCGGCGAAGCACACGGTCGACGCGACGATGAACGGAATGGCGAGCGCCTTCTCTTTCTTGTACAGCCCGGGTGCGATGAACATCCACAGTTGCCAGAAGATCCACGGGGATGCGAGGAGCACGCCCACGACGAGGGAGTTCTTCATGTACATCATGAACGCGTCCGCCGGCCCCGAGAATCGCAACACCGCGTGCCCGGGCAGCTCGAGCTTGTCCCAAGCTGGCTGAAGCGGCGCAACCAAGAAGTCCTTGATCTCCTTTTTGAAGAACCAGCCGACCGCGACGGCAGGAATCAACCCGAGGAGCGAGCGCAACAGGCGCGAACGGAGCTCGCCGACGTGCTGGAAGAACGTCATCTCCTCATCATGATCCGGGATCGGTGGCAGTTGAGGCTCCGGGATTTGGATCTGCTCGGACGTCATGGACGTTTCGCCTCGGTCGGCACATCCGCATCGGTCGGAGGCTCGGGATCACCAGTTGCGGGTGTCGGCGCAGCCTCGCTCGCTACCCCCTCGGCACTCGGTGGCGGCGGTGACTCGTCCGGCACCGGAACGGGCTTCGCTCTTGGGGGACGGATCGGGGGAGCACGAAACGGATCCCCCTCACGCATGAGATCGTCGAGCCCAATCGCATCTTTGAACTCGCGGCTCGCGTTGCGAACTTGGCGAACTCCCTTGCCGACCGTCCGCATGAAGGTGGGCAGCTTGTCCGGGCCCACCGCCAGAAGGACGATCACCAGAAAGAAAGCTAACTCGGTTGGGCCAATGCCAAACATGAGCCCCAAAGATGAATCGTTGCACCCCCGAAAGGCAACCGGAGGCGCCGGCTGGTCGTTTCCGGGAACAACCGCACTGTATTGATGCGAGTCACGACGCGAAGCGAATCTGACGAAGCCGCTCGAGCCCCTGGTTCATGGCGCGGACTCGCCTCTCGTACTCGCGCGTCAGCTCCTGAATTCGGTTCGCCGCCGCCAGCGTCTGGTCCGCGCTCTCCGAATGCTTCCGGTGGGACTCGTGTAGTTCCAGAACCATGTCGGAAATATGCTCGATGGCCCCGGTTATCTGACGTCCGCCCTCGGCCTGCTCCTGGCTGGCGCGCTCCATCTGCTGGGTGATCAAACGCATGTTGTCCGCGCTCCTCATGATCAGCTCCGACCCGCGCGCCTGTTCAGCGGTCGCCGCGGCGATCTGCTGAACCGTTTCCGCGATGCGTCCAATCGCATCGGTCACCTGCTTCGAGCCCTTCGCCTGCTCGACGGTAGCCCGCGCGATGCCACGCACCATCGCGGTCGACTGCCGGGACGACTCGAGGATCTTTTTGAGTGCGGTCTCGGCTTCTGCACTCACGGTCACGCCGCGATCGACCGTACTGGCGCCGCGCTCGACCGCTTCGATCGCGTTCTTCGTCTCTGCCTGAATCGTCTTGATCAGCTCGGCGATCTCTTTGGTCGAGGCCCCAGCGCGTTCGGCGAGGTCCTTGATCTCGTCGGCGACGACCGCGAAACCCTTTCCGTGCTCGCCGGCCTGCGCAGCGATGATCGCCGCATTCAGCGCGAGCAGGTTGGTTTGCTCCGCCACGTCGTCGATGACGTTGAGGATATCGCCGATCGCCTCGATGCGGTCGCCCAGGTTGGAGATCGTGCTCACCGCCTGCAGCGACGACGACTTGATGCGGTTGATCTCGTCGGTGATCTTCTGGATCGATTCTGCGCCTGTTTCCGCGTCGTTGGCCACTTCCTCCGAGAGGCGCGCAGTTTCGTTGGCATTCGACTGAACCTGACCGATCGAGACGTCCATCTCATTCATCGAAGACGATGTCTCTTCCGCGGTCAGGGCTAAGCCATCGACGTTCCGCGCGACCTCCTTGATGCTGTAAGTCATCTCCTCAATCGACGATGCGGTCTCACGAACGCTCGACCCGAGGTTGCCCATGTTGTCCGCGACCTCGTGATTCGTCGCCGTCATTTGCAGGATGCTCGACGCGCTCTCTTCGGTGCTGGACGAAAGGGCCTCGACGCGATCGCTGATCGCCTGCAGCGAGATCGCCATCGATTTCAGGGCGCGGGCTGTTTCTTCGACAGCCACCATCTGCTCTCCGAGACCGCTCGAAAGCGCCTTCAGGTTCTCGCCCATGAACTCTTCCGCCTGTTCGATCTCCCCGTGGATCGATCGAATTTGGGCATCGACTTCCTCGATCTCGATCGACACGGGCAAACCCGACGCGATGATCAGCAGACCCAGCACGCCGAGGACGGCGGCAGCGACACCCGCGACGGAAGCTCCTTGTGTACCGGCCAACACGCCCGCGGCAACCCCGACGGGCCCCACCACAAACGCGAGTGCGAAGCACAAGAAACCCGGAACCAGATAGCGACTCTTGGCAATTGCCCGAAACATGAACCCCCGTTGACGAGGGCCAGAGTATCCAACCCGGGGAGTGCCGGGCAAGTTCCCCTGCCCCTTTGCCGAACGCCGTCGACGGTACTGGGGAACTTCCGTTCAGAGGGGGTTGGTCAAGAGCTGCATCGAGAGTTGAAGCGCAAGGGAGTAATCGCCCTCCATCTTGAGCTTGCCGCCCAAAAAGAGCTCTTGAATGGTAAGCTCGCCGCTCTGGACCATCTCCAAGTCCGAGAATTGCAACTCTGCGGTGAAACCGGGCTCTTTCGGTACCTCCGCGACGTTGAAACCCGCCCGCACTTCGACATCACCGAGGTCGGGGACCCCCCGAAGCGTGACGAAGGTGGTCATGGGCCGGCCCGCAAGCGCGTCCTCGAATCGCTTCGAAGCGGTCTGGGCAGCGCCGATGGCCACCTCGTCATCCTCAAGAGCGCCGGCTTTTGCGATCTCCGCGAGCAACAGGGCGGCGGCGTTGCCCGGTAGCGACGCCACGATCCTGACGGGCACCCCGTCGCCGGGTGTGTCGCCCGAGCTGAGCACCCCTGCGCTCGCGGATAAAACGATCGGCGGCTCGTCGTCGATCTGAAGGCTGGCCGCGCCGGTGACGCCTTTCACGTCGTCCAGGATGCGCTGAGCTCGCTCATCGCCCCCCGATGCGCGGCTCTCGAGAACTTCCACCCCCCGGGTGAAAAGCTTCGGAAAGCTCTCCCGGAGGAACTCCATCGGTAAAATGGTCATGCGGCGCGGAGTGTAGCCAACAACCCGGAACGCACCAAGCTGGCGAAGTCGGACAGAATCAGCCACCATCTCGACGATGTCGGATGAGGAGCACCGGCCTACTGTGTTGATGGTGGGCCAGGGCGAGCCGATGCAGACAGCGTTGGGGGAAGCGCTTCGGCGCCATGGGACGTCCGTCGCTGGTTGTGCAACGGCAGAGCTCGAACAAGCGGTTCGCGTGTACGCACCGGACCTAGTCGTTCTAATCGGAGACGCCGCCGTGCGTGGCGGCGCGAGCGTAGTGAGGCGCATGGCGGCAAATCGGGCGACCGATGTACTGCCGATCGCGGTCGTCTCGAACGATGCCGTGCTCAAACATGAAGGTCAGGACTTCCGAACGGGAGCGGTGGCGATCGTTCCGCGCGGGGCCGGCGCGGACGCCATCGCACGAAGACTCGCCGAGCTTGCGGACGAGGTGCCGGAGCGACCGGGTCTCATGAGGGGCCGGATCACCGAGAGCAACCTGCAGGACGTCGTCGACCTCGTCGCCAGCGACATGAAGACCGGAATTCTCAGCATTCGCTCTCCCAAGGGTGTGATCGAAGGCATGCCGGTAGTCGTCGAAACCGAGCGTGCCTCGGCGCACAACACGGAGCTGATTCTCGATCGCTTGCGCGAGGCGATGGAGGAATCGGAGTCGCTGGAATACGAGTTCCATGAAGCCAGTGGCGGACGGCTCTCGACCCTGCCGAGCGCAACGGACCCCGAGGACCTCGATCTCGGCGGCCTGCGAGGCGCCCGCGTGGTCGTTCTCGATTCCGACGCGCTCCGCGCCGAAAAGCTGGCGCACGTTTTGGGCGCGCATGGTGTTCAAATTGCAGCCGCGGACTTTTCCACGGCCGTCATTCCGAGGATTCGAGAAGTCGATCCGCAGGTCGTAGTTTTGGATTCAGGCGCGGTCGGCGGGAAGGGCCTCGAGTTCGTGCGTGCGATGCGCAAAGACCCACAGCTTCGTTGGGCATCGATGCTGGTGGTGCGCTGGGACGACTTCTGGCCGACGTCTGCATCGGGCGCCGAACCGGACCTGGCACAACTCGCGAGCCGCCTTCTCCCGATGATCGACCAAGACGCCGAGATGGCACACAGGGTCGAAGACGAAGTCGACTTCGACACCCGGCTGGAGCTGATAGGCCCAGGCCGCCTGCTTCGCGCGCTGGGCTCCATGCCTGGTGTTCGCCGTGTCAAGGTCGGCGGACACAAACGCAATGTCGAAATCGACATCGCCGACAACTCGATCGTGGGGGCCTACGCCACGTTGCGTGAGGGAACCACGCAGACACTGCAGGGCATGCCAGCGCTTCTCGCGCTTTGGGGTCTCAACGCCGGCCGCGTATCGGTACGCGAGCAAGACCTGCCGTCCGTCGCAAACATCATGATGCCTGTCGACGAAGCACTGGGCGTGGTCTCGCACGAGCTCGGGTTCGCGGACGGGATCCGCAGCGTGGAAGTCACCGCCGAGACGGTTCCGCCGGTGGAGCCCGAGATCGAAGAGCACGCCACCGTGCCGCCCGGAGTGAACCCCTCGGCCGGGTTGGACGCGGCGCGGACCATGGCGCCACCACGCTTTCAACATCTCCAAGCTGCGGTCGGCGGGCCATCTCCCCAGGCGTTTTCTGAGGAGGAGGGGCCGACGAACAAGGTGGCGCAGATGCTTGGCCGCGTGGAGACACAGCAACGTACCGCCCCGGCCAACGGCGGCGTGCAAGAACACCACGCCGAGAACGCGCACACCGACCACGGAATCAAGCGGAAGCCAAAGACCACACAGCTTGGCTTGGCACCGGCGTTCGAGATGCTGCCCGAAGAGGAGAGTGACGGGGGCAAGACGATCCCGGTACGCAAGCGGACCCCACCGCCCCCTCCTCCTGAGAGCCGCCAGCCGCCACCCACTCCGATGTACCAGGAAGACGACGACTTCGAGCCCGAGCTAGCGCGAATGCTAGAAGGGCCGGCGACGCTGTTGGCTCCGGCGCAATCCTCTCCGGGTATGGCTGCGTGGATTCAGGTGTTGCTCTTGCTCACCCTGCTCGCTGGGCTCGGCGTCTTCGGTTGGCAGCTGTGGCTACGAAGCAGCCAAGACACCAAGGCCTCCGTGGAGGCGCCCTTGGCAGTCAACTCGGAAGCCGAAGGCAACAAGGGCCCCATCACGGGATCGGTCAACGGGCTCGAGGCAGTCGAGCGCCGCGGGGCTAAGCAGGCCGAGGCGCCGGCAGCGGCCGAACCGAGCACGGCACCGGAGGAGCCCATCGTCGATGAGCCGGAGCCGGCAGCGGCCAAACCGCAACCGCCGCCGAAGCCAGCCAAGACGGAAGCCGCTGCCAAGCCGAACGCCCTCTCGGTTCCGAGCCAGAACTTGCCACGGGACGCTGCCAAGGCCTCCGACGTGCTCGTCCACCGCGCGCTGCCGATGATCCGCGATGGCAGGCTTCGCCTCGCCGAGGCCACACTCGATCGCGCTTGGGAGCTGGACCCCAAGAACCCGCAAGCCATGGCTGGGTACGCGGCGCTGTACATCGCCAAAAAAGACGGTGCCCGAGCTACCAAGTGGGCCAAGAAAGCCGCGCGAAAGCGATCGCGCCGGGCGGAGTATCACATCCTGTACGGCGACGCGCTGCAGCTGGTGGGCGATACGGGCGGAGCGCGCAAGGCGTGGCGCAAGGCCCTGTCCGTCGACCCCGCAAACAAAGCCGCTCGGGCCCGCTTGGCCAATTAGTTGCCCACTGCCGAGGGTCGGGCCTAGCGTCGGGCCATGGCGAGACGATTCTGGTGGGCGGTTCTATTGATCGGGCTCTCTGGCTGCTTGCTAGAAAACCTGAGCCCCGAGACTCGAATGCGTGATGCGGTCATCGAGCTCAACGAGGGTACCCGTTGGGGCCGTATGGACGTGGCGAGCGGATACGTCGCGCCGCCGTTCCGACCGCAGTTCAAGCTCTCGCACGTGCGCTGGGGCCGGGACATTCAAATCGCGGATACCGAGATCCTCGGGATGGACCCCCACACCGACGAGGAAGGCGAGGGGGCGTTCTCACGCGTGGCGGTCCGTTGGTACGACCAGAGCACGATGGTGCTCTCGAACACGGTGATTCGGCAGACCTGGCAGAAGCACAAGCAAACGTTTCTGCTCACGAACGAGTCGGTCGAGAGCGGGCACCCAGGCCTATTGGTGATCCCGGAAGCCGAGCAATCGAGTCGACCTGCCGGGACGCACGAACAGTACGAAAACTTCGAAGACGATTCCCAGTGGAGCAGCATCTACTGAGTCAGTCGATGCCGACCGCGCTTCGCACACGCTGAATCGTAGCGCGCGCGATCTGGCGCGCCTTGTCGGCGCCGGCGTGGAGGATCGCATCGAGCTGTTCCTCATCGGCGCGCACCGCTAGATAGGCGTCTCGCTTGGGGCCAATCTCTGCTTCAATAGCCTGGAAGAGATCTTCTTTGGCGTGGCCCCAGCCGTACCCTCCTGCAGCGAGCTTCTGCTTCATCTCCGGTGCCCGCTCGGGGGCGACCAACGCGTAAAGCTCGTAGACCGTGGAGCCTTCGGCGACCTTGGGATCCTCGAGGCCCTCGGACGTGGTCTTGATGCTCATGATCGCCTTGCGGAGCTTCTTTGGCGGCTCGAACAGCGGGATGCCATTGCCCCTGCTCTTGCTCATCTTCTGACCGTCGGTCCCGCGGACGAGCGGGGCCTCACTGATCAACGCCTCGGGGACGACCAAGGTATCGTCGCCGTAAATGTGGTTGAGTCGCATCGCGACATCGCGTGTCAGCTCGAGATGCTGTTTCTGGTCCTTGCCTATCGGCACGACGTCCGTGTCGTACAGCAGAATGTCGGCCGCCATGAGCGCGGGGTAGTTGAACAGGCCTGCACTCGGCGACTCGCCGCGCGAGAGCGCATCCTTGTATGCGTGGCCACGCTCGAGCTGCCCCGTCGCGAGAAGACAACTCAGCACCCACGTGAGCTCGAAAACCTCGGGAACATCCGATTGCCTGTAAAGCAACGTGCGCTCCGGATCGAGGCCGCAAGCGATCCATGTTGCGGCCACGTCACGAATATGGCCGCGCAGCGCTTCGGCATCGCGAACCGTCGTCAGCGCGTGATAGTCGGCGATAAAATACAGCGTGCGGTACTCACCGACCAGCGAAAGCGCGGGTCGAATGGCACCCCAATAATTACCCAGGTGCGGCAAGTTGGTGGGCTTGATTCCGGTAAGAGACGTCTTCACGCGGCGTGAGATTGTCCCATGTGGACATGGGCGGCAACCGGGGTATTGTCAGGCGCTCCAAAAGAGGAAACATGACGACTCGTCCGTTCAAGGTCTTGGGAATCCAGCAGGTGGCCGTCGGCGCCGCCGACAAGAACGCTCTTCGCCGCCTCTGGGTCGATACGCTGGGTCTGACGCCACACGGAAACTTCAAGAGCGCGAAGGAGAACGTCGACGAGGACATCGTGACGATGGGCGCCGGTCCCTTCACGGTCGAAGTCGACCTGATGCAGCCCATCGACCCCGAAAAGAAGCCTCGGGTCGACACTCCGCCGCTCAATCACATCGGCCTCTGGGTCGACGACATCGAGGCGGCCGTACAGTGGCTGGGCGATCAGGGCATGCGGTTTACGCCCGGTGGTATTCGCGTGGGCGCGGCGGGCCACCGCGTATGCTTCATCCACCCCAAGGGCAACGAAGCGGCCCCGATCGGCGGTGAAGGCGTGCTGATCGAGCTGGTCGAAGCCCCGGCAGACGTGCGTGAGGCCTTCGAGGCCATCGGTCCCGCTCCCAAGCAAGCCTGAGGTCGGTCACGGCTTCGGTTGGCTAGCGATCCTCTGCTCGAGAAGCAGCTTCCGAGCCATCTCATACTCGAAGAAGCTCACCATTTTCGTGTCGAGGACACGTTGGAACTGAGCGTTCGCAGCCTCGCGTTCGGCCGCGATGAACAGGCGCGTGCCCTCGTAGTAGAGCGCCTCCGTCTCCTCTCCGAGACTCGACGCCACGCTGATGAGATCTGCATAGTCGAGGTCGCCTGCACCGAAGCTCGCAAGCTTGCCCCACCAATTGGAGCCGCCGCCGAGACGTCGGAGAAGATCGGTGTGCTCCTCGGCAGGGGGCTGCCCGGAACGTGCCGTGATGAGCTGAATCCAGAGAGTGAAGTAGACCTTCCACTCGGGGGGCAAGGTGAGATGCAGTTGCGACCTACGCCAAACCGAAGAGGCGAGCTCGAAGTCGGGGTCCGAGGAGACGAGGTGCGCCAGGATGCCTGCGTAGACGTCGCGCCATTGCGGTGCATGGGACATCGCGGTTTCAAACGCATCGACGGCTTCTTCGTGACGGCCGAGGCCATCCAAAAGCACGCCGCGCCGCATCTCGACGAGCGCAGCCGTGGGCCCCTCCACCTGGTCGCGCGCTTCGGTCCATGACCTGAGCGCGGCGGCGTGCTGTGCGATCATCTCTCGGGTCCTGCCCTGACTGCGGGCCGTGTTGCCCAGGTTCTCGAGGATATCGGCGCGCTGAAGATCTTGGGCCAGTGAGCCGGTAGGGGATAGCTCCAGCGCGCGGCGGTAACGTTGCTCAGCCTCCTTTGGATGGCCCGTTCGCTCGAGTAGCAGTCCGAGTTGGGCCAAAGCACCCGGATCTTCGTCGTTTTCGATGCTCCTCTCGAAACGCTCCTGGGCGTCATCGGCGTGACCGGCGTTCATTTCGAGCATGCCGATTAGGAACTCGAGCTCGTTGGGTGCGATCGGCGGCGCGGAGTCCGGCCATCGTTTCTGCCTTTCAGCGAGAATCGTCTCGGCGCCGCGGGCAAGCGAGCTGGATCGCTCCGGGTGCGGATCCGCCAACCGACTCTTGATGAACTCGTCCAGCCGGCCCAATGCCTCGTCGTAGAGCTCGATCATCTCGGGCGCTAGCTCGATCGAGATCACGTACCAGGCCGTCGCGTCGGCGAACTGCTCCGCGTCGGCCGCCACGCGAGCCATGCAGGTGGGAAACCGGTGGTCCTGGGGGAAACGGGCGAGGGCGGACCGACACAGGCCCGCCGCCACATCGGGCCTGGCCACCCGATAACCCTCGACGAGCTCAAACGTGGCTGCCGCGCCCACTTCATCGGCGCTCCGGGCAGCCCGCATCAGGTCGAGGAGTCGAAGCTGAAGCTCCCCGCCCGGCCCCCCTAGCGGCATGGACGCGACCTTCGCGACCGCGGACTCGATGTCTCCATGCGTGAGGTACACCGCAGCGACATTCAAGGGCGCCAGCCGGAGCTGACGTTCGCCTGCGATCCCGAGACGGTGGCGATTCTCGGCGCTCTCGGCAGCAACCGCCTCGCGCCCGGCGATGTGCAGATCAGCGAGCGCATCGAGAATTTCTGGCGCAGGGGTCAGGTCCGCATGATCGATCCACACCGAAATGAGACCTGCATACTGCTCGGAGACCGTATCGAGGTTGGCGCGCGCCTCGCGCCCCCAGCTCGCCACCGCGTCGTAGCGGCGCCGGTATATCTCCTCCCCGGTCAAGCGTTCGAGGATGAAATTTGCCGCGAGCACATTGCCTTCATCGCCGAGCCAGCCCCCTCGATCGGCGATGTGCTTCGCGATGGGTTCGACGTACTTCGGCAGAACACCCGCTGCGTAGTCGGACGGAGAAAGAAACATGGTCAGGCGATTCACTTCGACGACGACACCTTCGTAGTCGCCGACGTCGGCTAGATCTTGCGCCTGGGAAAGTACGGAAAGTCGGATCGTAGCCATGTCGTTCTGTGAGCCAAG
>JAUXFZ010000225.1 GCA_030622585.1 Myxococcales bacterium | reverse complement strand
CTCTACGCACGGCTTCGCGAGCGCAAAGACCTGCATCTCGGCTGTCTGTTTATCAATCGTATCCCGCGTGCTTGGCTCGATGAGGAAGAGCAGCGGTTGGTAAGAGCCGAGCTCGAGGCCGTCACCGGAACACAACCTTGGGTGGACGATCTAGCGCTTGCCGAGCATCTGATTCGACGAAGGCACATCGCAGACAAATGCTTACGAGGGCTTGATAGGGACGTCGATCTTCCGACGATCGCCTTCGATGAACACGACGAGGACAGCTCCGCTGTCATTGACGCGCTGTCTCTCGCGATCGAGCGAGCGGAGGTCTGGTGATCGAGCTTTCCGAGGAGTGCAGGCTGGTTTTCTGCGTCGGTGTGGGCGGTGTGGGCAAGACCACGCTGGCGGCCGCGCTTGGTCTTCGAGTGGCCCTGCGGGGCAGGTCGGTCCTCGTGCTGACAGCGGACCCGGCACGCCGACTCGCTGACGCGCTTGGTGTCCAGGGCCTGCGCGACGCTCCGTCCAACATCCCGCTGCCGCCGCACGGGTCGGGGGGCAAGCTGCATGCGTTGATGCTGGAGACCAAAGCAAGCGCGGACGCGATCATCCGACGGGCGGCCGACGACGAGACGAGTGCGCAGCGCGTCCTCGACAACCGAATATACCAAGCGTTCTCCAACACGCTCGCGCGCTCTCACGCCTACGCCGCGATGGAGCGAGTCCACGAGACGGTTCACGACCCGCTCTACGACCTCGTCGTGGTCGATACCCCGCCCGCACAGAGCTCGATAGAGGTGCTGGATGCTCCGGATCACTTGGTTGAGTTCTTGGATCAACGGGTTGTGCGCTGGGTGCGCGGGGGTGCGATCACCCGCCGCCTGCTGCGGATGGTCGGAGGGGACTCCCTCGTCACGGCGCTTACCGAGTTTCTCGCCGAGATGGCCTTTTTGCGAGAGGGATTCGCGGACCGGGCCAGGGAGGTTCGTGACCTGATGCGATCCTCGAGCACGAGCTTCGTCCTCGTCTCATCCGGGGATTCGGTTGGTATCGAGGCCGCCAAGTCGGTCGCAGCGGAGGTCGCGGCTCGGGATTTCGAGCTGGCCTGTGTGATGTTCAATCGCGCGTTCATTCCGGCAGTTGGGCGACGCGATCGCGGGCGGGTGACCTACCCAGAGTCGTTGGCGGCGCTTGCTCCCAAGCTCGAGCAGATGCGGACGCTGCTCGCCCAAGAGGAGGAGCGGAGGCGCTCGCAGATCGTCGCATTCTGCGAGGAGCTCGGGACAACGGGGTGGTGCCTGCCGGAGGTGACCCGTCCGCTCGGCGATCCATCGACCTTGTCCGCCTGGATCGAGCAAGCGCGCGCGGTCTGACGGCCCGCGTAGCGCAGACCGGCCCTTTCGTGCAATCCTGCCGTCCACCGAGAGGCTTCATGCAGCACATCATCAAACACGACCTCAATCCCGATCTGGCCAGGAAGGCCGCAGAGAAGGCCGCAGAGCACTACACCGCGAAGTGGGAAAAGTACGACGCGAAGACGACATGGCTCAGCGACACCCATGCCGAGATCACCTTTCGCGTGAAAGGCGTAAGCGTCGCGGCCACGATCGACATGGAGCCGGGACAAGCCGTAATCGCCATGCAGAAGGTTCCGTTTCTGCTGCGCCCATTCCAGAACATGGCGCTCGACGTCGTGCAGAGAATGATGCAAAAGTGGATCACGAAAGCAAAGAACGGGGAGCTTGGATGACCAGCCCCGATCTTCGGGTCGGGGCCCTAGGGGCTGCACGCATCACGCCAATGGCGCTGATTCGTCCGGCACGATCCACCTCCGGCGTATCGGTGACCGCGGTCGCGGCTCGCAATCGGAGCCGGGCAGAGAAATTCGCTCGCAAGCAGGGTATTCCAAAGGTTCACGACGACTACGACTCGCTGCTGGCGGACCCCGACATCGATGCGGTCTACAATCCGCTCCCCAACAATCTGCACGCCGAATGGACGCTGCGCGCGCTCGATGCCGGCAAGCACGTGCTTTGCGAGAAACCGTTCACTTCGAACGCGTCGGAGGCGGAGCGCGTGCATCAAGCCGCGGAACAAAGCGATCGCATCGTCATGGAGGCTTTCCACTACAGGTATCATCCGTTGGCGCAGCGCCTGCGAGAGCTCGTCGCGTCCGGTGAGCTCGGAAAACCCCTGTTCATCGAGACGTGGATGTGCATTCCGCTGCCGCTGCCTCGGGACATTCGTTACCGTCTCGATTTAGGGGGTGGGGCGACCATGGACACCGGTTGCTACGCCATCCATCTCGCTCGGACGATTGCCGCAGAGGAGCCGATCGTCGTGTCGGCCCGCGCCAAACTAGCGTCTGAGGGAGTCGATCGCGCGATGGAAGCCGACATTCGTTTTCCAAGCGGAGCGGAAGGCAGAATCAACTGTTCGTTGTGGTCGTTGAAGCTGGCAAAGATAGCGGCGGCCGTGAAGCTCGAGGGCGGCGAGATACGGGCGCTCAACCCCATCGTGCCACAGCTGTTTCACGGGTTGAAGTGGCGCAGGACCGGTGGCGCGTGGACCAAAGAGACCTTTCCCAAGAAAGCGACGTACACCTATCAGCTGGAGGCCTTCCGAGACGCAGTCCTCGAAGGCAAGCCGTTCATTACGACGACGGCCGAGGCCGTGAAGACCATGAACGTCGTCGACGCAGTCTACCGCGCTGCAGGTATGTCGCCTCGCTAGACCGCTCTACTCCGCCCTAGGCGCTGACGAATTGTTTGAGTGCGGCGTCGCCGTGGACGTTGCGTAGCTTACGGAGCGCTAGGGCCTGCAGTTGGCGAATTCGCTCCCGGCTGAGTCCGAACTCTCGGCCGATCTCAGCAAGGGTGTGTGCTTCTTTCTCGCCGATGCCAAAGCGCATGCGGATGATGCGTTGCTCCCGCGGGTTCAGGGTCTCGAGCGCCCGGACCACGGATTTGGAGAGGTCCTCGCCGATCACTGAATCCATCGGAGTGCCCGCTTCATCGTCGGCGATCAGGTCGCGGAGCTCGCTGTTCCCGTCGTTGCCAACTGGCATCTCGAGCGAGATCGTGTCGCGCGAGATCATCAGCAGATTTGCCACCTGATCCGCCGGAAGCTTCATGCGCTGCGCGATTTCGGCGGGAGAGGGTTCGCGCCCGAACTCACCCGTGAGCTTGCGCGTCATGCCGGTGACCTTGGTGAGAAGCTCGCAGGCGTGGACCGGAATGCGGATCGTGCGAGCTTGATCGGTCGTCGCCCTGGCCATCGACTGACGAATCCACCACGAAGCGTACGTTGAGAGCTTGTAGCCCCGCCGGTAGTCGAACTTATCGATCGCGCGCATCAGACCCATGTTGCCTTCCTGGATCAGATCCATGAAGGGGAGGCCGCGCTTGAGATATTTTTTCGCGATGGCGACGACGAGGCGAAGGTTGGCTTCGACCATCTCGGCTTTCGCTCGCTCCACGTCGGCGTGAGCGCTGGTGACGGTTTGATGCAGCTTTCTGAGCTGGTTGGCGGAAAGGCCCGAATCGGCCTCCGCTTTCTTGCGGGTCGTGGAGCCTTCGTCGCAGGACTGCACGTATGAATCGAGCGCACATAACACAGCCTCGAAGCTCGAATCGATGGTGGCTTCTCTGACCGCTAGCTCACCGGCGGCGACGCGTTCGCGCACTTCGGTGATCTCATCGGCGTGGAGCTTGCACTCGACGACCGCGTCGAAAATGATCTGACGACCCTTTTCGATCTGGCGTGCGAGCTCGACTTCTCCTTCTCGCGTGAGGAGGCTCACAGCGCCCATCCAATCGAGATAGGTCTGCACCGGCTCCGCGCTGAGCAAGTTGGTCTTCTCGGTGGCCTTGGCGCCCCGTCGACGGTCCGCCCGTCGATTCTTGCCTTGCTTGACCGTCACCTCGACGCCGGCGGCCTCGATTCGTCGAAGGAACTTCCGGACGGTTCCCTGGGTCGCGCCAATCTTGGCGATGACCTGGGACGCCTCGTCGTAGGTGATCCAACCCCGCGCCTTCACGGCGTCGATCACTTCGTTCATTATGACGGTATCACTAGATGTTTTCACTGACATTGCTTGTTCTCCGCTGTGTCTAAGCGTGTGGTACCACCGTGCTGGAAAATTAGCAACCATGTGATCAAAAAAATCTAGTTATACTGTGAACGGAACATCACCCTAGAGGGTGACCGATCCCCCCAGACCCCTTGGATAGCGTCGCTTTCGCGCCCCGGGCCACCTGTTTTAGGCTAATTGAATGGTCATTCATTTTTCGGTTGCCGCGGGTCGGTGGCAGCCTCTAGGATCCCGGTGCATGTCCGAACAGCGTTATCCAGTTCTGCGTTCAAAGGCCGATACGAAGTCGGAGACCTATCGAGCGAACCACGCGGGCAATCTCCAGGCGCTGCAACAAGTCGCCGATGCGCTCGCCAAAGCAAACGGTGGCGGTGGCGAGAAGTACGTGAGCCGGCATCTGTCGCGGGGCCGGATCCTGCCGCGTCAGCGCATCGAGATGCTCCTCGATCGTGACAGCTTCTTCTTGGAGATCGCCGCACTCGCGGGGCACGGGATGAGAGGGGAGACGAGCGGAAGCTCGGTCGTCGGTGGTGTCGGCCTCGTCAGTGGCGTCGAATGCTGCTTGCTCGCCAGCGAAGCGACCGTGAAGGGCGGCGCAATCAACCCGACCAGTATGTTGAAAAGCGGCAGGCTTGCCGAGATCTGCGAGCAGAACCGGTTGCCAGGGATCAGTTGCATCGAATCGGCGGGCGCTGATCTACCGAGGCAGGATGAGATCTTCGTTCCTGGCGGCGCAGGCTTCCGCCATCTCACGCAGCGCTCCGAAAACAAGATTCCGACCATCTGTCTCGTCTTCGGCAGCTCGACGGCGGGCGGCGCGTATATGCCGGGCATGAGTGACTACGTGGTGATGGTCAAAGAGCAGGCACAGGTCTATCTTGCTGGGCCTCCGCTAGTGAAGATGGCTACCGGCGAAGAGACCGACCACGAAGAGCTCGGCGGCGCCGAGATGCACTCTACGGTCAGCGGCGTCTCCGACTACCTCGCCGAGGACGAGATGGACGCGATTCGTCTCGGAAGAGAGATCGTCGCGCATCTCGAGTGGGAAAAGCAGGGCAGGCTGCGACCCAGGCCCGGCGAAGCGCCGCTTTACGATTCAGAGGAGCTATTGGGAATCGCATCCTCCGATGTGCGGGTCCCCTT